>JBEIIN010000086.1:0-7286 GCA_040380795.1 Sediminibacterium sp.
AAAAACAAAACCACAACACACAAACAATCAAAAACAAACTCACATAACAATATTAACTACTGTGATTATTTTCCCCATTGGATTTAAATTTATTATCATTCCTCTTTTTATAATCCTATTAAGACCTATTTATTTAATTCCTACATTAATTCTTTTATATACTCTAATACAAACTAAAGAATTTTCACTTAGGAATTTTAAAATAAGTAGTGTTACTAGAAGATTAAAAGGAAGGATGATTAATTTTGCACTGTTTGTTTTCGCAGGACAGTTTTTTAATTTATTAGCAAAAACAAGCGACACCTTTTTAATATTTGGACTGAAAGGCTTAAGCGATACAGCCATTTTTGCTATTGCGACTTACGTTTCTGCCATCTTAGAAATTCCTCAACGTAGCTTAAACTCCATTACCATTCCTATTTTAGCAGAGTCATGGAAAAATAAAGACATGGCCAATATCAAAAACATTTATCATAAAAGTGTATCTAACTTATTAGCCATTGGCCTTTTGTTATTTGGACTCATCTGGTTAAACATTGATAACCTGGTTGCTTTTTTAAATTTTATTAGTAATAAATACGGAGGTGGCTATGACGAGTTGCCCAAACTTATTTTTATCCTAGGCTTAGCTAAATTAATTGATATAGGCACAGGAGTGAATGGTCAAATTATTGGCACATCTAATTATTGGAAATTCGATTTTTACACCAACTTATTCTATATTATCCTATCGATTCCATTGAACATTTTTTTAATTAATAGCTATGGGCTAGAGGGATTAGCTTTTTCCAACTTAGTAGCGCTAACTTTATACAATAGCATTCGCTTTGGATTTTTGTATAAGAAATTTAATTTACAACCCTACACCTGGAGACATGGTTTATTTTTATTATCCAGCATTGCACTAATGCTTTTAATACATATGATACCCACTGCAAATAATTTTGCAGTGAATATTCTTATTCAGTCCTTTACTTTTGGAATTGCATTTTACGGGCTAGCTTATTGGATTAACCCTGCTCCAGAAATTCTACATTTCTTCAACGATCTTATAAAAAATAAAATCCCAGGATTCTTTAAAAGAAAAAGCTAATCTTAATTGAATAAATAGGGAGACTTTTATAATAAAGAAAATAAAAAACTCTAAAGCGCTTCTAAAAACTTCTTCAATCCAGCCCTTTTCTCAGGGGTGAGTTCATAGCTAATATTTTCAGTATAATATTTATGCAAATCATATACTTGCTCAGTTGCCGGTATTAAAGTAATTACTTCATCCAAATACTTCAAACCATATCCATTGGCTAAATCAAAGGCCTCCATAAATTCTGGTGGAATGGGTTTATTCGCTACCCAAGCAGCAAAAACAAAGGGCAGCCCAGAATACTGCTTCCACGCTAAGCCAAGGTCATAAATATGCTCAAAACGGTTTAAACTAGTCAAGGCGCGGTCTCCAATAATTACCCCTGCCGTAGTCCCTGAAATTTCATTTATATACCCTTCAGTGGCGATTAAAAACTCCACCTCTTTATTCCAATAATACCTAAGTAAAAGTTTGGCTAATTGAACTGAGGTACGGCTTTGATAGTCTAAATACACTTTCTCAATTTGATCCATGGGCACTTGGCTAAATAAAGCCACTGATGCCACTTCCCCCTCTGTGCCAATCACATATTTTGAAACAATCTGCGGGTTCGATAAAAGAGGCATAATGGCCACAGGCACAAGGCCAATATCAATGGTATCGTCTAATAAATCTTGGGCTATTTGAGCAGGGTAAGACTTCACCAAATCAATGCTGTCTCGAAAAGGACTTTGCTCCATTCCTAGTAATAAGGGGCGGGTATTTAAATAACTTACCGCGCCTATGCGCCATTTTTTGTCCAATTGAATTAACTTTGCACAAAGAAAAACCTTTTTTCTAAGAATCTAACTACTTGTTTAAATTATCAGCCAATGTCGAAACTTACAGCTATCTCTCCCGTTGACGGTCGTTACCAAAAGCAAACTGCCGCTCTAAGCTCCTATTTTTCTGAATTTGGCCTTATCAAGTACCGCGTTTTAGTGGAAGTACATTATTTCTTATTTCTTGCAGATAAGAAGTTTTTTAAAGTTACACCTGCATTAAGAAAATCACTTCTTGCTGTAGTAAAAAACTTTAGCGAAGCAGATGCGGAAAAAATTAAAACCATTGAAGCTACCACTAACCATGATGTAAAAGCGGTGGAATATTTCTTAAAAGAAGTACTAGATAAAAACAAAGCGAGTGAATTAAAAGAGTGGATTCATTTTGGTTTAACTTCTCAAGACATTAATAATACCGCCATTCCACTTAGTTGGAAGGAGGCGATGGAAAATAATATTTTACCTGCTTATATTAATTTGCAAAATAATTTATACCAGTTAGCCAAAAAATGGAAGAAGGTTTCTTTATTAGCACGCACACATGGGCAAGCAGCTTCCCCTACAACTTTAGGAAAAGAAATGATGGTTTTTGTAGAAAGACTACATCATCAAGTTGAATTATTTACAGCCATTCCTTATGCTGCAAAATTTGGGGGTGCTACGGGTAATTTTAATGCACATCATATTGCTTTTCCAAAAAAGAATTGGGTAAGTCTAGGTAATGAATTTGTAGATGATGTATTGGGTTTACAAAGAATGCAGTTCACTACACAAATTGAACACTACGATCATTTCGCTGCGCACTGCGATACTTTGAAGCGTTTGAATAATATCTTAATTGATTTAAGCCGCGATATCTGGACCTATATCTCTATGGATTATTTCAAACAACAAACTAAGAAAGGTGAAGTAGGCTCTAGCGCTATGCCGCATAAGGTGAACCCAATAGATTTTGAAAATGCAGAAGGTAATTTAGGAATGGCGAATGCGATACTTGAACACTTGGCTGCTAAGCTTCCTATTAGTCGTTTACAACGAGACTTAACCGATTCTACTGTGTTAAGAAATATTGGTGTACCGGTAGGGCATATTACGATTGCATTAAATTCTTTAGAAAAAGGATTGGGCAAATTAATTTTGAATGAAGAAAAAATGCAGGCCGATTTAGAAAACAATTGGGCTGTCGTAGCTGAAGCCATTCAAACTATTTTACGCAGAGTAAAATACCCTAACCCTTATGAGGCTTTAAAGGATTTAACAAGAGGTAAAAATAAGATTGATAAAAAACTGATGCATAAATTTATCGATAGCTTAAAAGTAACTGCTGCTGTTAAAAAAGAATTGAAAGCTATTACACCGCATAATTATACAGGTGTGACCGCAGAGTATTAATCTTAAGAGAACTAATCTTCCAATAAAGTTTATTTGCTTAACCTTCTGAGTCTGAACTAATCTTCAGCGTCCGACCTATCATTAAGCATTTCGCCTGGAGGCAAAATTTTCTTTTTTCTCGCTTCTTTTTTTGCCAATAAATTATGAATAGGTTGCATGCCTTCTTTTTCAATTGCCATCGTTAACACTTGCGCGGTTGCAGCAGCATCTCCCCAAGCACGATGTCTTCCTTCTATTTTAATACCTAAATCACGGGTCAAAGAACCTAACCCATATTTATCTAGTCCCGGAAACACACGACGGCTTAATTTAATGGTACATAATTTAGGAGCCGACCATTGAAAGCCAGATCTACCTAATAAATAATGCACAAAGGAATAATCAAAGCTTACATTATGGGCTACAAACACACGGCCATTTAATAAATTGTATATCTGCGGAGCCACTTCTTCAAACAAAGGGGCAGCTGCCACCATTTCATCGCTAATACCCGTCATATTCACAATAAAGGGAGGTATTTTATGTCTAGGGTTAATCAAAGTCACATATTTGCCCGTCACTTCCACCCCATTATGTATCACAATAGCAATCTCAGTAATGCCCGCCGATTGAGGGGTACTGCCTGTGGTTTCAATATCTACTACTGCAAATTCCATAAGGTGGCTAAGTTCGTATTTTTTAGCAACTTATTGCTTGTCGCTTTTCCTTATTTTTGTGACTCATTATAGGAAAAGACGCAAAGCATGGAATTGAGTAAAAATTACATACCGGGTGAAGTTGAATTGAAGTGGTACAAGCATTGGGTAGACAGTGGTTATTTTCATAGCACACCCAATGATAAAAAAGCCTATACCGTTGTTATACCTCCACCCAATGTTACTGGTGTGTTACATATGGGCCATTGTTTGAATAATACTATCCAAGATATATTAGTGCGTCGTGCGCGTATGCAAGGATATAATCCTTGTTGGGTGCCAGGTACCGACCACGCTTCTATTGCGACGGAAGCAAAAGTGGTGGCTATGTTAAGAGAAAGAGGCATTGCAAAATCTTCTTTAACAAGAGATGAATTTTTAGGCTATGCTTGGGAATGGAAAGAAAAATACGGTGGCATTATTTTACAACAGTTAAGAAAGATGGGTTGCAGTTTAGATTGGGAGCGTACTTCTTTTACCATGGATGCAGACTATTACGAATCGGTTATTAAAGTATTTGTTGATTTATACAAGAAAGAAAAAATTTATCGCGGCAAGAGAATGATTAACTGGGATGTGCGTGCCAAAACTGCTTTAAGTGATGAAGAAGTAATCCATAAAGAAGTAGCGGGTAAAATTTATCACCTCCGTTATAAATTAGATGTGCCTGGTGAAGAGTATATCACTATTGCCACAGTTCGTCCTGAAACTATTTTAGGAGATAGTGCCATTTGTGTGCACCCTAAGGATGCCCGTTATAAAAACCTAGTAGGTCAATTCGCCTTTGTGCCTTTAATTAACAGACGCATACCTATTATTGCAGATGATTATGTAGAAATAGAATTTGGAACAGGTGCTCTGAAAGTTACACCTGCTCATGACATGAACGATTTTGTTTTAGGACAGAAATATAATTTAGAAGTAATAGATACCATGAACGATGATGGTACTTTATCTGAGGCAGCTGGCCTATATATTGGACAAGATAGAATTGAGGTAAGAAAAATTATTACTAAGGATTTAGAGGCTGCAGGCAACTTAGTAAAGATTGAAGACTACACGCATCAAGTTGGATTTAGTGAAAGAACCGATGCCATAGTTGAACCAAGATTAAGTTTACAGTGGTGGGTGGATATGAAAAAATTAGCAGCGCCTGCACTGGATGCTGTGATGTCTGATGAAATTAATTTTCATCCTGCTAAATTTAAAAACTTATACCGCCATTGGATGGAAGGCATTAAGGACTGGTGTATTAGTAGACAATTATGGTGGGGTCACCGCATACCCGCTTGGTATGATGAAGAAGGTAATTTTTATGTAGCACATAATGAAGCAGAAGTAAATGCAAATCATCCGGAAACTGTTGGGAAAAAATTAACGCAGGATGCCGATTGTTTAGATACTTGGTTTAGTAGTTGGTTATGGCCTTTTGAAGTATTCAAAGGTTTATCTAACCCAGGCAATGCAGAAGTCAATTATTACTACCCTACTAGCACACTGGTAACTGCTCCTGAAATTATTTTCTTCTGGGTAGCTAGAATGATTATGGCGGGTGAAGAGTATATGGGCAAGATTCCATTTAAAGATGTTTACTTCACAGGTATAGTTCGTGATAAGCAAGGAAGAAAAATGAGTAAGAGTTTAGGAAACTCTCCCGACTTACTAGGACTGATTGACCAATACGGTGCTGACGCCGTTCGTTTTGGAATTATGATTGCCTCTCCTGCAGGAAACGATTTACTATTTGATGAATCGACTTTGGAGCAAGGAAGAAATTTCAATAATAAATTATGGAATGCCACTAAGTTATTGAAGATGTGGGAAGCACGTCAAAACAATACAGGTGAAATTGCTGAAGATACAAAATTTGCCATGGATTGGTTTGAAGCTAAATTAAATACGACTCAAATTGAAGTAGATGAAATGCTGAAAACTTTTCGTTTAAGCGAAGCTTTGAAAACTATTTATGGTTTAATATGGGATGATTTTTGTAGCTGGTATTTAGAATGGATCAAGCCAGGTTTTGAACAACCTATACATGCTGGAGTATATGAAAAAACAGTGGAATTTTACGATGCCTTATTGCAATTGCTACATCCCTTCATGCCATTTATTACAGAAGAGATACACCATACTTTAAAAACTCAGTCCGAGGATTTATGTGTGAAATTGTATACCCCAAATGTTGTTGTAAATAAAGAAGTATTAAATGCAGGGGTATTATTACAAAATGTAATTTCTACTTTACGTGATGCGCGTAATAAAAATCAGATAAAGCCAAAGGATGCCATTGAATTACATATTCAAACGGCGAACAATGCGCCTTATCAAACTATTCAAAATATATTAGCGAAGCAAATTAACGCTAGCAGTATAGCATACACAAATAGCACTATCGCCTCTTCTATTGTGGTGGCCTTAGAGAAAGATAAATTTTACATCGTTGCTAACCAAGCTATAGATACAGCCAGCTTAAAAGAAAACTTATTGAAGGACCTAGCCCACCAACAAGGCTTTTTACAAAGTGTAGATAAGAAATTACTTAATGAAAAGTTTGTGCAAAATGCAAAGCCAGAAGTTTTAGCCGTTGAACAAAAAAAGAAGGCCGATGCCTTAGCGAGAATTCAAACTATTGAAGAAAGTTTAGCGCAGTTAGGTTAATAAAAATAGGATAGTCAAAATAATCCAATGACCGAAATTCAAATAACACGCGCTGGCTTAAACGACAGAGATTTTATCAGATCTGTTTCCGAGCGCACTTGGCCTAGCACTTATAGTCATATCATATCTCAAGCACAAATCGATTTCATGTTAGACTGGATGTACAGCGATGACTCATTGGAAAAACAAATGAATACGGGTTGCGAGTTTTATATAGCCAGCATTAAAAAAGAAAACGGTGATTGGGGGGCTGTAGGGTTTTGTTCTGTGAGCCCTGAAGATGAACAAGATAAAAGTACAGATGCATCAGAAATTTCAAATGCACATAAACTCAATAAATTATATGTACTTCCCGAAGCGCAAGGCACAGGCGCCGGCAAGGCCTTATTAAATAAATGTATAGAGGTTGCCAAAACAGCAAAATCAAACTCATTATTCTTACAAGTGAATAAATTAAATAACGCTTATACTTTTTATTTAAAAAAAGGTTTCATTAAGGAACTCGAATTTAAATTCGATATTGGCAATGGCTTTTACATGGATGACTATGTCATGCGCTTGCATTTCTAGTCACTACTAAGCAGTAATTAAATCTTAGAAATCACCACCCTTTCTAAACTTATTTGGCGGTCGCTT
>JBEIIN010000087.1:0-7274 GCA_040380795.1 Sediminibacterium sp.
CCATCGGTACCACCCCAATTGCCATTCTTCCCAAGCATACCTATCTCTTGTCCATAATATATAGAAGGAATACCGCCAATTAAAAACATTAACGAGGCTGCTATTTTCTGTTTGTCTAAATTGGGTTCTATGGATGCAAACCTGTCTATATCATGATTTTCAATGAATATAATTTGCTCCTTGTCTTTGGGGCATTTTGATAAAATGGAATCGGCATTTTTAATTAAATTTTGTTTGTCAAAAGAGACAATGGCTTGTTGTAAACCAAAGCCAAATACTCTATCCACACCTGCATTTGCCAAATAAGAGTAGCCATAGTCTTTCCAGTCTGCTTGTTCTGCAACTGTTTTAAGTGCTGGATTCTGTTTTTTTAAGTGTGTCATTAAAGGAGTCCAAAACTCCTCAAATAAATTAGTAAGGGCGGGTTTGCCGTCTAAATGGTCCATTGCATGGTCTAATCTAAACCCATCAACTCCATCATCAAATTTGCCGTCTTTATTTGGGTCCACAAAAAACGAAAATAATTTTTTATTATAATCAAGCACTTTTTTGCTTTTTAAATTTACAGTAGTGATTTTTATCGATGTGCCATTAAAATTATTTAATTGACGTAAATCATATATAATCGTAGAAGGTGTTTTATGCGCTGCATCCTCAAATAAAATATAGTCACTATAAGCTGAGTTAAGATTGCCTACTGCGTCTTTCCACCATAAATGTTTTTCAGTTACATACTGAGTTTCCATATCCATATATACTTTCATGCCACGCTTATGAATTTCTTTTACTAATGATAAGTATTCATCCATGGTACCAAATGTTGGATCAATCTTTTCAAAATTATTAGCGAAATAGTTATGATAGCAATCGGCATCATACAAAGGCAGAAGTAAAATTGAAGTAATACCTAAATCTTGTAAATAAGGCAACTTTTTTTTCAAACCAGATAGGTCGCCTTGTAAATTACCATCACTATCATAAAAACTACGTTGAAACACATGATACATGACTTCTCCTTTTAGAGAAGGGGTATTTTTTTGTGCGAAACTCATACTACTTAAGAATAGCAAGATGGTAAAGATGGCCAATTTCATAATTATTGTTTTAAAAGTTAATTGCCTAGTTTATAAATAACAGCTGCATACGGCTGATATATATTTTTTTGACAAGGCTCTAGTTTATTGGTAATTAATATATTTTCTTTTTTTGTTTCAATAGAGGTATTTAATAAAGCAGGTTTATCTGAAAAGTTTAAGACAATAAAAAATTGCTCATCATCCAACTTTCTAGTATAAGCAAATATTTGCGCATTATTTTCATCCACTATTTCAAATCTACCATATATAAGTGTTGGATTAGATTTTCTGAGTTGGACCATAGATCTAAAATAATTCAATACGGAGTTGGCATTAGTTTCTTGCTCTTCTACATTTAATATTTTATAATTTTCATTCACTGCTAACCATGGTCTTGCTTCAGTAAATCCTGCTTGAGTTGAAGTATCCCATTGCATTGGGGTTCTGGCATTGTCTCTACTTATCTTAGCATGTGACTTTAAAAAGCCTTCGTAATCTTCGCCTTTTTGTTTAAGTCCATTGTAATAATTAATGGTGTATACGTCTTGGTAGTTTTCAATATTAGTGTGATTGGTATTTGTCATTCCAATTTCATCTCCATTATAAATGTAGGGTGTAGCTCTCATACTTAATAAAAATGTATGTAGCATTTTAGCAGCATCAACCCTAAATGCTTCGCTGTCATTTCCAAAACGGCTTACCATTCTACTCATATCATGATTCCCTAAATAAATAGTACCCCAACCTTTGTCAGCAAACACTCTATCCCAATTATAAAATACTTTTTTCCAAGCTACTAAATCCCAATGGCTGTCATCTGAGTACATAAAATTTTCTTTACTCACTCCCACACCTGTATGATCAAAATGATAAAATGTTTGTAATTCATTTCTGTCTTCATCTACAAATAATAAAGCATCTTCTTTGGTTACGAAACTCATCTCACCCACATTCATACAATCATATTTAGAAAATACTTCGCTATTCATTTCTTGTAAATAAGTATGTAAATGTGGGCCTTGTGTATAATAAGGAAACCATTGGCTAGTTGGTATATCTTTAGGTAATTCGGGAAAACTAATGTCTTTTGATATGCAGGCAATGACATCCAAACGAAATCCATCTATCCCCTTATCTAACCAAAATTTCATAATATCATAAACCTCCTGTCTTACTTTAGGATTTTCCCAATTTAAATCAGGTTGCTTTTCGCTGAATATATGCAAGTAATAACTATTGGTAAGTGCATCATATTTCCATGCATTACTATCCTTATCAAAAATACTCCAACGGTAGGGCGGTTTCCCCTTTTCAGCGTCCCACCAATGATAATAATTGCGGTATGGATTTTCTTTTGACTTTCTACTTTCTTTAAACCACGGATGTTCATCACTAGAATGATTGGCCACCAAATCCATAATCAGCTTTATTCCCCTGTCATGTAAACCCTTTAGTAGTAAGTCAAAATCCTCCATAGTTCCAAACTCTTTCATAATAGCTCTATAGTCAGATATATCATATCCCATGTCATCATTGGGTGATTCAAATATAGGGTTCATCCATACCACATCTATACCTAAACTTTTTATATAGTCTAGCTTTGCGATTACACCCCTTAAATCACCAATGCCATCTCCATTCGTGTCTTTAAAACTTCTGGGGTATAGTTGATAAACAACCGACTCTTTCCACCATTTTCTATTTACATCCTCTTGCATACCCAAATTTAATTTTCTTATTTTTTAAGTTAGAAAACGAAAATAAAACTATTGAAGCACCTCTCTGAGATGACGCATCATTTTACAATTAATTTCCCACTGATTCCCCAAAGGCTCTTTGGTAAAAGGCATTGAAGGCATATAAGGTGCCGGACCAAACTCCGGTGTGATTGAAAAAGTATTGTTTCCTGCCATTTTTTTATTATCAATAATTTGTTGCCACCATTTTTCGAAAACACTGAAATGACTTTGCCATTCTGGTGCAAAAGGATCATTTACCTGTGGTCCTTGTTCATGCCCCACTCTGGCATGTATATGTGATACATGCGGAATAATTTGTTGCATGGTTTGCGCTTGATCTTGCAACATACTTTCTGATACATTACAAAAATGTGAGAAATCACCTACCAACTCCATTTCTGGAAATTTTTGGAGATAAGGAATTAAGGAAGCTGCGTGATACGAAAATCTACCCCTATGTGTTTCATGTAAAATTCGAATACCTGTCTTAGTGCTTATATTTAATATAGCTTCAATGACTCTACAATTATCGTCAAATGAAAAATAATCCGTTCCGGTATGTGAGTTAATGAAATTAGGTTCTAATGAGGTCAGTTGCGTTAAATTAGTTTTAACCCTGCTAATATAGTCATCCACTGAAGCATTATCTACTAAAGTAATATGTTGAGCAATAAAAAGAAAATCAGGATTCGTATTCTTTACACGCATCACTTCTTCAATGAATACTTCAGTAAATGTATCAGTTAATTTTGGTAGAAATATTTCAAGGCCTTCATATCCTGCTGATATGGCTTTGTCCATAAATACATCGGCAGTATCGTCTTCCAAACCCCAATAAGTACAACAATATTTTATTTGCAAGGGATTATTTTTGATAAATGATGGGATTGATGGGCGAATTGATTACTTCGCCAATAGTAGCACCTGGACACCATGTATTCCAATCATTAATTTGATTTTCATTCTCAGGATTTTTTAACACCATATCCTTATCCATATAAATTACTGTCATTACCTTACGCATTTGATTGGTAGTATTAGCACCTGCACGATGAAATACCCAACCGCTATGAAAACTTACTTCTCCTAAATCAAATGCTTCAATAACATGATTGAAATTGGTAACCTTTAATTTTTGTTGTATTAATCTTTCACTTTCATCCCCAATTTCTAAATCGCGTCCTTCCACAATTTGATGACTGCCTGCACTAAATTCTAATGGGCCTAGTTCCAATGGCGTTGATTGCAATGGAATCCAAGCAGTTACTGTTTTATCAGTTTCCAAAGGCCAATAGTATTGATCCGCATGCCATGGAGTAATACCTCCGCCCCCTTCTTTAAATAAAGCTTGATCATGATAAATACGAACGCCGTCAACCTGCATTAAATCAGAAGCAATTTTAGCAAGTCGTTTGCTAAAAATAAATTCTTTAACTACTTCATCTTCACGCCATAAATTAAATAACTGAAGAAAAGCTTTACCATAAGTACTTCTTTGTTCCAACGGTGTACTTTGATTATTCATGGAGGCTACTCTTTTTCCAATAGCGTCATTAAAAAACAATATTGTTTCTTCATCAAAAACTTGCTTCAATTTAATAAAACGGTTTTGCTGATAAAATTCAATTTGATCAGGGCTTAGCTGAAATGGCTTAGCCAGTGCTGCCATGACTGATTTAGTTATTGTTGACATAAGTATAAATTTGAATATAAAAATATTTGGAAAAATTGAGGTAGAGTTACATAGGATATGCCAATACTTACACTATATTGACATAAATACATATATTTGAGTGTCAAACTGTATAAATAGTGCTATATGAAACCATTATTGGAAGATCTTGGCAAAAAAAGAGGGCAGGATTCCTTTTTAGCATTTGAAATCATTCAAAATAGACTTGATTTCTTTTGGCATTATCATCCAGAGTATGAACTTACTTTGATTCTTAAAGGAAAAGGGAAAAGACTTATTGGTGATCATCATGAATATTTTGAAAGTGGCGATCTTGTATTGATAGGTCCGGGTCTTCCTCACACCTGGGTCAGCGATAGAAACATGAAGGGGAAATGCGAAGCAATAGTCATTCAGTTTTCAATAGATTTTATGGAACGCTTTGCTGGGCTAGAGGAATTAAGTGCAATCCACAAACTACTTATTAATTCGAAGCAAGGAATTTCAATAAATGACAGTAAATCCTCCAATGTAAAGAATTTGATAAAACAACTACCAGCAAAAAATGGTATTGAAAAAATTACTGACTTACTTTGTATTCTACATAATCTTTCTACATTGAAGCAAACCTCTTTGGTATCTTCATTTTACCAACCTCTAAAAGGAAATGAAAATGAAAAAAGAATTAATAAGGTTTGCCAGTATATCCAAAAACACGCTGCAGAACCATTGACTATTCATAATGCTGCTGCATTGATACATCTCTCACCTAGTGCTTTTTGTAAATTTTTCAAACGTATGACCGGGAAAACATTTTCCGATTATGTGAATGATATTCGAATAGCCAATGTATGCAATGATTTGTTGGCAACAGATAAACAAATTGCGACTATTGCATTTGAGAATGGATTTGAAACGCTCACTTACTTTAATCGTACTTTTTTAAATAAGAAAAATATACGCCCCAGTAATTATAGAAAAATATAGAAGTTCTCCAAATACATTAAGCCCTTAACATCTTTGTTTAAACCCCAGCCTAGTTCCGGTCATAAATTACAAAAAAAATCCAGCTAGTAAACTAGCTGGATTTTTAAAATCAAATAGAAAAATTAATTATCGGTACAAAGTTTATTCAATAATAACTCTGTAGATGAAATTGGCCAGATATACTGTTGTTCAGTAGCTTTAATAGCACCAACACCTGGCTTAGCAGGTAAGTCCAAACCTAAACGAGTAAGATCTGTTCCACGTAATCCTTCACCTAAGAATTCAATTCTTCTTTCATTTACAATCGCATCTGCTAAAGCATCAGCATTGCTAAAACCTCCTGCAGTAAATACAGTTGAAGCGTCAGAGCGTCCGCGTATTGCATTTAATAAAGAAACTGCTTGCGCGTCTACTGTATTAGTAGAACGAACTCTTGCTTCTGCTAAATTCAATAATACTTCAGCATAACGAATTACCGGTGCATAGTCTGTAAATATAGAGGCAACAGTATATTTTGTTAAGTAGCTTTTGCCAGTGTACACGGCAACCATACTTCTTCTTTTATCGGCAGTTTTCCAATCTGTACTTGCCACAATTCCAGTAGGTAGTAAAGAGTATTCACCATTACCACCATTAAAGAGAGCAGGGCCATAGTAGAAACCTAATTGGTTCTGAGTACCTGGAGTTTCATTAGAAGCAAATGGCATAGACATGATAGACTCTGTAGTAGTATAAGGTGTTTTAAAAACATTTGTTACATCTGCTTGAAGTGCATGAGCAACTCCAGTAGTTGCAGTAAATGGAGCTGTAGCAGTTACGATTTTATTTGCTTCTGTAATTACTTCTGCATATTTACGCATGCTTAAGTAAACCCTAGTTTTAAGCGCAATAGCTGTATTACGGTGTGCACGAGTAGTATTATTAAATGCATTGCTATTAGTAAGTGGTAAATTAGTTTCAGCGAAAGATAAATCGGCTAAAATTTGATTGTACACTTCTGCTACAGATGCTCTTGCTAATGCATAATCGTCAGAGCCTGTATTACCTTTTAAACGCAAAGGTACGCCTGGCTTAGCGCCATTGCCATCCCAATAAGGACGTGCATACAATTGTAGTAAAGAGTAATAGCTCATGGCTCTTAATAAGCGTGCTTCTGCTTGGTAGTTGCTAGACAAAGTTGCACCAACAACAGTTGTCCCTTTTGTAGCCATACCGTCTAAAAAGACATTCGCCAAGTTAATTACATAGTAAGCTCTTGACCAATGGTTTTGAACTGAATTCGTTGAGCTGTTGGAAGGTGTATAATTCCAAACATCAAAACCAGTAACCACATTGGTTCTCTCGTTCATAAAATCTCCGCCACGGATATCATTAAAAACTTGATATCGACCACCGTACATTCCAGCATTCTTTATAGATGCATAGATGGCACGTACCTGCCCTTCAATCCTGTCCTTACTGTCAAATGCAGTAAGGTCAGAGATTGCATTGGTAGGAACCGGATTCACAAAATTTTCTTTGGCACATGAGGTCATTTGGACCAAGCCCACTGCCATCAAAATATATAATAGGTTCTTTTTCATTTTTCTGAATTAATAGTTTAATAATTAGAATGCTACGTTTAAGCCAACCGTAATAGTACGTTGGTTAGCAACTGTATTTCTGTCTATACCAAAGTTAGTCGTACCGTTTCCGTTAGAAGAAACCTCTGGATCTGGACCTGGATAGTTAGTTATGATTAACAAGTTGTTTCCTGAAACATAAAAACGTAGGTTAGAGATTTTTGCTTTGTCGATGAAA
>JBEIIN010000088.1:0-7256 GCA_040380795.1 Sediminibacterium sp.
AAGATTAAGATTAAGATAAAAATAAATAAAGTAAAATAACCCCAAAGAATAAAATGAGTCATAACGAATTTAAGCAACCCCATCACAGAACTAAAATTGTCGCAACAGTAGGTCCAGCTTGTGAAACATATGATCAATTAAAGAATTTAGTGATTGCAGGTGTAAATGTATTTAGATTGAATTTTTCTCATGGAAGTCACGAGGATAAGAAAAAAATTATTGACAATATCAGAGGTATTAACCAAGAATTAGGATGCACTGTTGCTATTCTTGGCGATTTGCAAGGCCCTAAATTAAGAGTAGGAGAAATTGAAAATAACCGCTTAGAAGTAAGAGAAGGTGATATATTAACTTTTACCAATGAGAAATGTATTGGTACGATGGAGAAAATATATGTATCCTACCCTAACCTAGCTGGAGATGTCGTGGTGAACAACTTAATCATGATTGATGATGGTAAGATAGAAGTGAAAGTGCATAGTGTAGAAAAAAATGGTGACGTTAAAGTAAAAGTAACTTTAGGAGGTATTATTTCTTCTAAAAAAGGAATTAACCTTCCTGATACAAAAATTTCTTTACCCGCACTTACTGAAAAAGATTTAGAAGATGCCGCTTTTATCATCAAAGAAGAATTAGACTGGGTAGCATTAAGCTTTGTAAAAAGAGTGGCCGATATTGAAATGCTGAGAGCTATTTTAGATAAGCACAAGAGCAAGGCAAAAATTATAGCTAAAATTGAAATGCCTGAAGCGCTAACCAATATTAGAGACATTATCATTTCTAGCGATGCCATCATGATTGCTCGTGGCGACTTAGGTGTTGAGCTTCCAGTAGAAAAAATTCCTTTGATTCAAAAAGAACTCATTAGAAAATGTATACACCGTGCTAAACCTGTGATTGTGGCAACACAAATGATGGAAAGCATGATTGATAGAGTGAAACCTAATCGTAGTGAAATTACCGATGTGGCCAATGCCGTTATTGAAGGTGCTGATGCGGTGATGTTAAGTGGAGAAACCGCAACCGGTCAGTTTCCTGTTTTAGTGATTGAGACCATGCGCAAAATTATCAATGAAGTAGAAGAACATGGTTATAAATACAACCGATCTGAAGACTTAAAACCACAACCCCATTCTCCTTCATTTGTAAGTGATGCCCTATGTTATAGCGGTTGTCAGTTATCAGACGATAGTAATGCACAAGCATTAATTGGTATGACACAAAGTGGGTATACTGCTTTTATGTTAAGTAGTTTCAGACCTAAATCGCCATTATTTATTTTCACCAAAGAAAAGAGCTTGATGAATCAATTAAGTTTAAGCTGGGGTGTAAAGGCATTCTACTATAATAAAGAAGAAAGTTTAGATAGTATTATCAAAGACCAAATTCAAATTTTAAAGAAAAGTGGTTTTGTCAAAAAAGATGATATAGTGGTGAATACGGGAAGTACCCCTGTTCAATTACACTTACCTACTAATATGATAAAAATTACCAAGGTAGATTAATAAAAAAATTATTTTATGCTAGAATCTTTTGAAAAAATTCCGGTTCAGATTTACAAAAACTCAACAGAAGGGTCTAATGCTGTCGCTGCTCAAATTGCCGCACTCATTAAAGAGAAGCAAGCAAAAAAACTACCCTGTGTTTTAGGAATGGCAACAGGTACCACTCCAATTTTATTGTATAAGGAATTGGTAAGACTGCATAAAGAAGAAGGACTTAGCTTTAAAAATGTAGTAACCATTAATTTAGATGAATACTACCCTATTGAAAAATCGGCTTACCAAAGTTATTGGAGCTTTATGCACCGTCACTTATTTGACTTAGTTGATATTGATCCTAAAAATATTCACCTACCTAATGGAGAATGGACAAAAGAAAATTTAAAAGAATCTTGCATCGCGTACGAACAAACTATTGAAAAAACAGGCGGCATAGATTTACAAATATTAGGTATTGGTAAAAATGGACATATTGGATTTAATGAGCCAGGTTCTAGCTTTCATTCAAAAACTAGAGTCATTCATTTAGACCAACAAACCAGAATGGCAAACACCTATGAATTCCATGATTTAAACAAAGTGCCTAAACTAGCTATAACAGTAGGTATTAGCAGTATCATGAAGGCCAAAAAAATTATTTTACTAGCATGGGGAGATAAGGCTTCCATTGTAGCTAAATCAATTGAAGGGGATGTAACTGAACAAATTCCTGCAAGTGTTTTACAAAATCATGACGATTGCACATTTGTCATTGATGAATTGGCTTCCTCAGATTTAACTAGAAATAAGGCACCCTGGTTAACGGGCTCCAACGAATGGACACCCAATATGATAAAGAGCGCTGTCATTAGCCTAGCCTTAAAATTAGGCAAGACCATTCTTAGTTTAACAGCCGACGATTATAAAGAGAATAGTTTATCCGATTTATTGGTACTAAAAGAATCGGTATACGATATTAACTTGCAAGTATTTTATATGTTGCGCGACTCCATTACTGGATGGCCAGGCGGCAAACCCAATGCAGTTATTCCAGCACATCCAGAGCGCAGTGCACCACATCCAAAGAAAGTGTTGATTTTTTCTCCCCACCCCGATGATGATATCATTAGTATGGGTGGGACCTTTATGCGCCTGCAAGAACAAGGACATGATGTACATGTAGCCTATCAAACTTCTGGTAACATTGCAGTGACCGATGAATTCGTTACACGCTTCTTAGATTTTGCAGTAGGATTTGAAGACTTATTTGGCATTGATAACAAAAAGAGTCAAGAAATTTTAACCAATGCACGTAAATTTTTAGCGGAGAAACAATCAACTCATTTAGATACTGCAGAAATTAGAGCTATTAAAGGATTAATTAGAAGATGTGAAGCCAAAGCCACTTGTAGATATGTGGGTTTGAAAGATACGAACTACCATTTCTTAGACCTCCCTTTTTACGAAACAGGTACCATAGATAAAAAACCAATGAGTGATTTAGATATAAGAATCACCATGGACTTATTGAATGAATTAAAGCCTCATCAAGTGTATTGCGCAGGAGATTTAGCGGACCCACATGGTACACATAAAGTATGCTTAGAAATTATATTTGAAAGCCTGCGCAGATTAAAAGCATCTGGAGAAACTTGGGTGAAGGATTGCTGGGTTTGGTTATATAAAGGCGCTTGGCAAGAGTGGGCTGTTTCTGAAATTGAAATGGCGGTACCTATGAGCCCTGATCAAGTATTGAAAAAGAGATTTGGTATATTTATTCATCAGTCACAAAAAGACAGTGTTCCTTTCCAAGGCAGCGATTCAAGGGAATTCTGGCAGAGAGCAGAAATTAGAAACGCCAATACAGCTGACTTGTATGCAAGTCTAGGATTAACCAAATACGCTGCTATTGAGGCATTTGTGAGATGGCATTATTAGGTTCTAGCCCTTATTTAGGCTTTTTACTTGGGGAAAATGGTATTTTGAAGTATATTTGCAACCCCTTTAAATAGGGAAATGGCTGCGTAGCTCAACTGAATAGAGTACCTCACTACGGATGAGGGGGTTTTAGGTTTGAATCCTAACGCGGTCACCAAGCCTTCTCGATTTATCGGGGAGGCTTTTTTAATCAAATAAGCTCTTCAAATTTTCTGAATATTTACGACCTAAAGTAGTAGAAAAAGAGAATTCAATTGTCTGAGGTCTTAAGTTAGAGGAAGTTAAGCTATTACTATAAATATCATAAGTAAGCCCTATTTTATATCTATTGTGCATTAAACCTACATACGGTACTACTGCATCTTTATTTCTATAAAAGCATCCGAAATAAGCTCTATTCATTTCTTTATTAAGGGGTACACCTACAGCAGCACCAGCGTAAAAAAATTCTTTCTCTAACCTATTCTGATAGTCGGCATGGAATAAAATGGTTTTATCATCTTCTAGTTGATATTCTAAATTTAATAAAGCAGAAAATTGATAATTTTGATTGGGTTCATTACTAATGATAGTATTGATAGTTCTATTTACCAAAAATTCACTGGCTCCTATTTGGAAAAAACTTTTTTCAGATTGAAATCCATATATAAAACCTGCATTGGTTGTATGCTTAGTGGGAAACTTACTTATGGCCTCGAGACTGGAAGGATTAAAAAGTCGTCCGGAATAATATTGATCTCCAAAGCTTAAAAGAGATACATCTAAATTTCGTGTTACAATAGAATACCCAATCCCTAAGGCAAAATAAGATGTTTGTTTTTTATTGAAAAAAATACGATAAGCCAAACTATTAGAAATTGAATTGGTTTGCAAAATACCATTTAATACTTTTTCTGAGACTGCTTGTATACCATACCCAAAACTATTGGTAGGACTTTCATCAATTTTAAAAAAACCGAAGTCAACTGCAGCGCCCGTAGTATAAAAGGGCTCACCCACTCCCGCATATTGAGTTCTAAAAAAACTTTGAAACCTATTATTCATACCAAAACCTACTGAAGCAGGGTTAAAAAATTGAGTAGACATAAAGCCTTGAGAATTATAGGGCGTTTGCGCATGTCCTATGTTAGCGTATAAGCTGAAGAAGATGAAAACTGTATAAATTAAATTTTTCTTCATTTATCTTAATAAAATAAAGGAACCCGTTTTTGAAATAGCTTCATCTTTATAAGTTACATAGCTTATAAAATAAGTATAGGCATCCATTTCCTGGGGAATTCCATTCATATTGCCATCCCATCCTTGATTTAAATTAGTAGTTTGAAAAACCATATTTCCCCACCTATTAAAAATTTTTAAAAAGTGGAATACCTTTAATCCTGCGCCGTATTCAATTTTAAGTATATCATTTAAATTATCATTATTAGGTGTAAATGCTTTAGGGATAGATACTACCACTAAATTTGAAACGTCCATTTTATATACATCTTCTACCTTACAAGCAGTTAATACTTCAGTTCTTGTCAAAGTATAATTAATCGATTTATTACTTTTAAATAATGGTCGTTCCAATAAGGAATTATTTAAATAAGTAGAGGGATACCATTCAAACTGAGTATAGCCAGGATCTTTTCTTAAGGGAGTAAGAACTGTATCGATATCTGCTAAAACAAATAAAGTAAATGTAGACGGTGAAACGGGTAAGACAACTTTAACAGAATCTCCTTGTAAAAATTGTTCGTACTTTGGACAATAGTCATTAGTAATAGCGAGCTTCACCATATAAGAACCAGTGGCAACATAAGAATGATTTATAGCTTTTGCTTTATCAAATATTTTAGTATCTCCAAAATCCCACTTAAAATAAATATTCTTTGCATCTTGAGCATTTGTATTTAATGCCAAGGGTGTATTAATGCAAATAGCAGTGTTATAACTTAGTGTATATTTAGGAATGACTAGTTTTCTGATATAAATAGGATCTGATAATAGTGAATTACACTGACCATCGTTTACTTTTAATTTGTAGACCCCTTCAGACGAAGTGGAGAACGTATCTGTCTTACTTGCGTATAATATCGCATCATTTAGTATCCAATTGAACAAATAGTTCCCTTCCCCTTTCAAGGTAATAG
The DNA here is from genome assembly GCA_040380795.1 of Sediminibacterium sp. GTDB lineage: Bacteria > Bacteroidota > Bacteroidia > Chitinophagales > Chitinophagaceae > Sediminibacterium. The sequence continues at coordinate 5,555 of JBEIIN010000088.1, forward strand.
GATCTTCATTACATATAACAGTATCCTTTGCTTTCAAAATGGCAGTTGGAATTGCCTTTACTTCAAGTAATTTTACATTATCATAATCATAAGTACATTGTTTAATGTCTTTTGCAGTAACAGCAATTTTTACATTTCCAGCGTTTACCCCATTTAAAACATTAGTATTAAAAATAGCAGCCGCGTTATCGGTTTTCCATTGATATGAAAAAGGGCCTAACCCTCCTTGCATTGCCGCTCTAAAGGAGAGCGTATCATACATACAAGCATAGTCTTTATTAGAAGATATTGATATTCCAGTGGGTGGTGGAACAATAGTAATTGAGGTCGCAGTGTCATCTGCGCAAATTCCTCCTGAATAAGCCATTATTTTAATGGTAAAATTCATTTTCCCAGGGTATACGAAATTTTTATACAAATGTTTGTAGGATTTATCAAAACTTGGGTTTTGATCTACTGTGGTATCAGCTAAATTATTATCATAATCCCAAAATATAATCAACTTGCCAATACTACCTATTTCAATGGTAGACTTATTAATCAATTCTACTTCTTTATTAGAACATAAAGCGGTGTCATTCAAAACTTTAAATAGGGCATTGGGAAAAGTTCCATTTACCGTAAACTTAACAGCATTAGAGGCTACGCATCCAGCCTTACTGGTAACTTCTAAGGAAACAGTGTAATCGCCCGTATTGAGATATTTATGTTTAGGGTTCTGAATAGTATCAGTATTAGAGCTAGCCGTATTGGAGGCATCTCCAAAGTTCCACTTGTACCTGAAATTATTAGATAAATCAGCAATCTTAGTACTGTCTTTAAATTGAGCAAAAGGATCTAATAAACAAACCTCAGGTAAGATAAAACCTACTTCTGGGATAGGATTATTTTTTATGATTTGGATTTTCTTGGCAATACAGCCATTTTCAGTAACAACTGCCAAAGACACTGTATAATTTCTTAATGAATCGAAGGAATGTACTACCGATTTTTTTGAAATATCTATAGTATCAATTACTGAATAATCACCAAAGTCCCATGCCAATTTTTTTAATACAGAGATTCCCCGCGCAGTTGAAACATCGGTAAAAGTGATTGCTTGTTTTTGACATTTTAAAGTTGATGTTTCAAAATTTACTTTTGGAAGACTATCTATTAAAATTTCTTTAGAAATAGTATCACTTATACACCCCACATCATTAATTACAAAATAATTAATAATATATTTTCCTTCTCTATTGGGCAAGAATTTAAAAGATTTAGCATTCCCTTGGACACCCCCTTCAACATTCCAAATAAAAGAACTTAAGCTTCTATCTTCTGAAGCCAATAAAGTGTTATCATTTAAAGTAACCGAGTCTGAAATACAATGTGAAGTAATAATCTTATTATCTACCTTAGGAGCACTGGTCACCAATAGATCAAAATTTAATTGTTGCTCCCCACTACATCCATCTGCTGTTGGATTATTTACAATGAGCTCAATGTTATAAGTACCCACTGAATCGTATTTAAGCTTCGCTTTTAATGTAAATTTATATATCAATTTACCTGTCACAGATATATAAGAGGAATCAGCTACGGGAGCATTATCAATAATGGTATCATATTTAGGAACAACCCATTTTAAGGATAAGGGTATATAAGGCAAAGTAATGGATGGTGTAAAAACGGTACCCTTGCAAGTAATAGGAAGTTGAAC
>JBEIIN010000089.1:0-7195 GCA_040380795.1 Sediminibacterium sp.
CAGGTTACAGGGGCCAAAGCCATTTAGAAATGCTTTGCCAACGTAAAGACACTGTAATTGTCTCTTTTGCCGATCCAGACCCTAGAATGTTAGCCGATGCTCAAAAGATACTTAAAGAAGCCGGCAGACCTGCTGCTGTAGAGTTTAAAAATGGAAATGAAGACTACAAGAATTTGTTACAAAGACATGATATTGATGCAGTTATCATTGCTACACCCTGGGAATGGCATATTCCACAGGCCTTAGAATCTATTAAAAATGGTATTATTCCAGGTGTAGAGGTTTGTGGAGCCATTAAGCTATCCGATTGCTGGGATTTTGTCAATGCTAGTGAAAAAGCAGGTATACCTGTAATGTGTTTAGAGAATGTATGTTACCGTAGAGATGTACTTGCGGTCTATAATATGGTCAAAAAAGGTCTATTTGGTGAATTATTACACTTACAAGGTGGTTATGAACACGATTTAAGAGGGGTAAAATTCAATAGTCCTAATTCCTCTGATAGTGCTTCTGGTGTTGAGTTTGGAGAAGGTAAAGGATTCAGTGAGGCTGCCTGGAGAACCAATCACTCCTTATATAGAAACGGAGAGCTATACCCAACCCATGGTTTAGGTCCCATAGCCATGATGTCGGATATTAATAGAGGCAATGTATTAACTAGGTTATCATCGGTTGCTACTAAAGCAAGAGGTTTACATAAATATATAGTTGAACACCCTAAAGGTGGTGATAATCACCCTAATGCGAAATTAAAATTCAAGTTAGGAGACATAGTTACTACTACCTTACAAACAGCTAATGGGGAGACCATGCTACTTACCCATGACACCAATTCACCTCGTCCTTATAATTTAGGGTTCAGGGTTCAAGGAGTTCAGGGTTTATGGCAGGACTATAGCTCAGGACAGTTCAAAGCGGGACATATATACATAGAAGGCATTTCTCCCAAAGAGCATCAATGGGAAAACCCAGAAGCCTACTTAAAGCAGCACGATCATCCATTATGGAAGAAATATGAGGCGGATGCCGAAGGTGCTGGTCATGGTGGTATGGACTTTTTTGTAGTGAATGCCTTTGTAGAGTGTATTAAAAGAAAGGTGCCTTTCGAGTTAGATGTATATGACTTAGCTACTTGGTATGCTATAACGCCACTTTCTGAAAAATCGATTGCTGAAAATGGACAGGTTCAATTGATACCAGACTTTACAAGAGGTAAATGGAAAAATAGAAAGAATAATTTTGCTATGAATGAAGAGTATTAATAATCGACCCCCACTCTATTTAGCCTAGCTAGTTCAGTTTCTAGTTCAGTTTATTGTACTGCTCTAATAAACGAATTTGATTAAGCGTGCGCACTAAGTTCTGGCCCTCATACTTAGCACCATAGTATATATCATTGTTTAAATGGTCGCTTATAAAACGTAGAGCCTGCATGTAAATCATAAATTGCCCACCATAGAAAAAGTGGTCCCTCTCAAAAGACGATAATTCATCTTGCATAAAATGTAAATAGCCTTTTTCAAGTGCCTTCCATTTTGCGGCGTCCACTACTACTTTATTTAAATCTTTTTCTTCTTCTGAAACTTTACATAAGCAAGTGCGGCACATATCTCCTAGATCGCTTATAAAATAGCCTGCCATTACAGTGTCTAAATCAATCACACAAATGGCTTTTTCAATTCCCCCCTTTTTTTGAAATAATACATTGTTAATTTTAGTATCGTGATGGGTTACTCTTTTTTTGACATCGGCATGATGTATAAACTGATTGTATATATCTACATAGTTTTTATGCGCTGCTAAAAATGAAATGGCCTCTTTAGTTTCAGCAATTCTTTGGGCATTGCCTTTTACAATAGCCTCTGAAAATTGATGATATCTTAAATTTAAATTATGAAAATCTGAAAGGGTATCTTTTAATGCATTCACCTCGAAGTTTTTTAAAACATGGGTAAAGCCCGCAAATTGTTTAGCAGCCTCTCCTACTTGGTTTTCATTATCTAAAACACTTAAAGCATAACCTTCTATTTTATGAAAGGCCCTGAAATAGCCACCCTCCCACTGCAGTAAAGTATTTCCAGCAAGTGTAGGTACTAGATGGGTGAATAAATAGTAAGGATTATTTTTTTGCAAGTAGCTAGAAATAGCATTTATATTATCATCAATTGCGGAAGGGCTTCTGAAAATACGATGGTTAATGGATTGCAAGATATAAGCACCCTTATTGGTTTGAATAGAATAAGTGCTATTAATTAAGCCCTGATTTATGGGGGCATAACTATCTACTTCCCAACCATATAATGAAAAAATTTCTTGCATATAAATTTTATACTTAAAAGTACAAAAAATATGCGCATTGTTCGTACCTTGATCTTAATATAAATGATTGTTTATGAGCATGAATCGAAGAAAATTTTTGAACCTAAGTGGTTTAGGTATTTCAAGTTTTACCATTACTGGATTTATACCTAAAACGGTACAAGATATTACTGGCGGCACAAATACTATTAGTACTTTAAATGCAGTGGTGAATCCTGTTGTGGTTGCTACATGGGATGCAGGCTTGGCCGCTAACCTTGCCGCCTGGAAAGTTATTGGTATGGGTGGAAAGGCTTTAGATGCAGTGGAAAATGGTGTGAAAGTAACGGAAGACGAAATAAATTGCTGTGTAGGTTTAAGCGGCAACCCTGATAGAGATGGTCATGTTACCTTAGATGCTTCTATTATGGATCATGAATTTAATTGCGGATCTGTTGCTTTTTTAGAACGCATTAAGCATCCTATATCTGTGGCCAGAAGAGTGATGGAAAAAACACCACATGTAATGCTAGTGGGTGAAGGTGCTCAACAATTCGCTGTTTCAGAAGGGTTTTCATTAGAACCAGCTACCTTATCAAAAGATGCAAAATCATCTTATGAAAATTGGTTAAAAACTTCGGAGTACAAACCTGTTATTAATATTGAAAGAAAACAAGCAACAAGTCAATTAGATCCTTCCTTAATGGCGCCATATAAGTTAAGCAATGGAGAATGGAACCATGATACCATTGGAATGATTGCCTTAGATAGTTTTGGAAACTTATCTGGTAGTTGTACCACCAGTGGTGCTGGTTTTAAAATGAGAGGCCGTTTAGGGGACTCTCCTATTATTGGTGCGGGCTTATATGTAGACAATGAAGTCGGTGCGGTGGTAGCCACTGGACAAGGAGAAGACGTCATTCGTGTGGCAGGCGCCAGTGCAGTAGTTGAGCAAATGAGACAAGGTAAATCACCTGAGGAAGCTTGTAAATTTGTAGTAGAAAGAATCAGACGCATTAAAAAAGAAAAAGCAAAAGATATTCAAGTTTGTTTTATTGCACTGAATAGAAAAGGCGAAGCAGGTGCTTACTCTTTACATAAAGGATTTAACTATGCAGTGCATACAAAGGATGGAAATAAATTATTTGAATCTTCTTCATTAGATTAATTATGTCTACAAAACTTGAGATAGCTGTATTTTCAGTAGAAGCTGCAGTCACAGCTTTAAAAGCAGGTGCACATAGAATTGAATTTTGTGAAAACCCTCAGGAAGGCGGCACTACCCCCTCTTATGGAAGTTTAAAAACGCTAAGGTCTTATACAACTCAACCAGTATTTCCTATTTTACGTCCAAGAGGAGGCGATTTTTTATATTCTAGATCGGAGTTTGAAGTAATGAAGGCCGATTTACTTATGGTTAAAGAACTAGGCTATTTAGGAGCAGTTATAGGATTATTGAATGCAGATGGAAGCATTGATACAAATCGAACCAAAGAACTTGTAGATATAGCGGGGTCTTCCATGCAAATAAGTTTTCACAGAGCCTTTGATAGATGTAATGATCCACTTATTGCCTTAGAAAAAATTATTGCAACAGGTTGTAAAAGAATTTTAACCAGTGGTCAAGTACCTAATGCGGCAGATGCAATACCCCTATTAAAAAAACTAGTAGAACAAGCGGGTGATAGAATTATTATTATGCCAGGCTCTGGTGTGCGTTCTAATAATATCAAAGAAATTATTCAAGCAACAGGCGCCAAAGAAATACATAGCAGTGCGCGTCAAATGCAGGCAAGTAAAATGTCGTATACAAAAGATTCGATGAAGGAAGATTTACAAGCCACAGGGGTAGATGCTGATGAGATTAAAAAAATGTTAGAACAATTGCAGGCTTAATAGCAATAGCTGAACTTTTAAAGCTCAATAGAATTTAAAATTTACTAATACAACATACGCGCTCTAATGGTATGTTTCACTTCTTTTAAAAGTGCTATAGCTGTTTTAGATAATTTAGAATCTACATCTAATACTACATAACCAATTTCGTCATTGGTTTTTAAATATTGTCCTACAATATTTATTTTATTTTTAGACATCACCGTATTTATAGCACTCAATACACCCGGTACATTATTATGTATATGTAAAATTCTATGTGCATTTTCAACTGGCGGCAAACTAATGGATGGAATAGTATGAGAACCATAAGAAACACCACGCTCTAAATATTGATATAATTTTATACTTACATCTTCTCCAATATTCTCTTGCGCTTCTTCCGTAGAGCCACCAATATGGGGCGTCAGCATCACGTTGGCTAAGCCTTGTAGCGGTGTGGTGAAAATATCTCCATTCTTTTCAGGTTCAATTGGAAATACATCAATCGCAGCCCCTGCTATTTTTTTATCTTTGATGGCTTTACTTAAAGCATCAAGGTCTACCACTTCACCACGGGCATAATTTATTAAAATAGATCCTTGTTTGAATTGACTTATAACCGACTTGCTAATTAAATTTTTTGTTTGACTAGTTTCAGGAACATGCAAAGAAATAATATCTGAACTACTTACAATATCTTTTATAGATTTTGCGGGCTTAGCATTGCCTAAAGGTAATTTTGTTTCAATATCATAGAATTGAATTTTCATACCCATGGCTTCTGCCATAATACTTAACTGCGTACCAATATTACCATATCCAATAATGCCCAATGTTTTTCCTCTTAATTCAAAACTTCCTTTAGCTTCTTTATTCCAAATGCCTTTATGCGCGGCTGTATTTTTATCTATAATTTTACGAATAAGCATAATAGATGCACCAATCACTAATTCAGCCACAGATCTTGTATTACTATAAGGTGCGTTAAATACGGCTACTCCTTTTTGCTTACATGCTTTTAAATCTACTTGGTTAATGCCAATGCAAAAACATCCAATGGCTTGTAATTTTTTAGCGCTGTCTAATACTTTTTTGGAAATAAAGGTTTTAGAACGAATGCCTAATATGTGCACGTCCTTTATAATCTTGATTAATTCCTCCTCACTCAAAGCTCCAGATACTTTTTTAACATCAGTATAACCCTGGTCTTTAAAATACTGAACAGCCTTATCACTTATGTTTTCAAGAAACAAGACCTTTATTTTATCCTTAGGATAGCTAGTGACATCAAAATTACTCATGGTACAAAGTTAAAAAAAATTAACTGTTTGCTATTCATTAACAATAAATTATGTGTTTATAGCGTTAATTTAGTAGCTATAAATGCTTATGGCCACCTCATAAAACTAACAGATGTTAATTCGTTGCACCCTTTTACTTGGTTTTTTCTTTTTAAGTATATCCTGTGGAACAGGTCAAGGCCCTCGCTTTTCAGATAATACATCAAATACTATCCTAACTAATGATGAAAAAGAGCGCTTAATTGCAGAGGTTAAAGCTAAATATGAGACGATACTAGGTAATAAAGGTTTTAGTGGTCAAATTCTGATAGCCAAAAACGGAGAAGTTATTTTTGAAGATTATAAAGGCTATTCTAATTTTTCAGATAAAACCGCCATCATTCCAGAAACCCCTATTCATTTAGCCTCCATTTCAAAAACATTTACGGGCATGGCGGCTTTGAAATTATGGGAAGAAGAGAAATTAGATTTAAAAGCCCCTGTTACAAAATACTTTGCAAGCTTTCCTTATAAAGAAGTGACGATAGAGCAATTATTATCTCATCGTAGTGGCCTACCCGATTATACTTATTTTATGGAACCCAATAAGTATAAAACTGTAAAAGTAAAAAATAAAAGAGGCCGTTGGGTGAAGAAATTAAAACTAATAAAGGCTGAAACCCCTTTCAGAAAAGGGTTGTATAATAATCAGGATGTACTAGACTATATGGTAACCAAGCGCCCTGCACCAGCCGCTATGCCTAATAGAGTATTTAAATATTGTAATACTAATTTTGTAGTATTGGCTTTAATTATTGAAAAAATTTCTGGTCAAGACTTCCCTACTTATATGGCAGAAACTATTTTTAAGCCATTGAAAATGGAAAACACTTTTGTATTTAGTACTAAGAGTATTGATAAGTATACACCTTCTTATAATGCAAGATTGGTTCCCTATAAAATTGAAAAGTACGATTGCATTTATGGTGATAAAAATGTATATAGTACAGCAAGAGATATGTATTTATGGGATAAAGCTTTAACGGAAGGCAGTTATGTAAAAGAGAGTACTTTAGAAATGGCTTATCAACCGCAGAGCCCCATTAATAAGTATCACCATAATTACGGATTTGGCTGGCGTATTTTGGCAAAACCCAATGAACAAAGACTCGTTTATCATAATGGTTGGTGGCATGGGAATAATACTGTCTTTACCCGCTTAATTAGTGAATCGGCAACCATCATTATTTTGGGCAATAAGTTCAATAAATCTATCTATAAGGGCAAGGAAATTGCCTCTGTTTTTACAGGTAAAGTAGATACCACCTCATTGGTGGAGTAAAATTGCCTTTTTTTGCCCTTTTTTGACTTTTACCCCCTATTTTTGCAGACCTTAAAAGAATTTAAACAGAAAACAAAAGAATAAGTATTGCTATGAAAGATCTTCTATTTTATGCCGTTCCGGCAATGGGTATTGTGGGTTTATTGTATACACTCTTGAAATTCAATTGGGTATCTAAACAAGACGCAGGTAATGACCGTATGACAGAAATTAGCACGTACATCGCTGAAGGTGCAATGGCTTTCTTAAAAGCGGAGTGGAAAATCCGAGGCTATTTTGTGGTAATTGTGGCCCTATTATTAGGGTTTATGGATACTAAAAATGCAGAAAGTCATTGGATTATTGATGTCGCATTTGTAATTGTTGCTGTATTTAGTGCCACTTATGGATATATTGG
>JBEIIN010000090.1:0-7132 GCA_040380795.1 Sediminibacterium sp.
CGCACAACGCAAGCGCAAGCAATTAGGTGAGTACGCTTTACAATTAAGAGAAAAACAAAAAGCCAAATACACTTATGGTGTATTAGAGCGTCAATTCCGCAAAACATTTGAGGAAGCTGCACGTATCAAAGGCGTTACAGGTGAAAACTTAATCAAATTATTAGAATCTCGTTTAGACAATACCATTTTTAGAATGGGTTTAGCAGCTAGTCGTCCAGAAGCACGTCAATTAGTAGCACATAAGCATATCACTGTAAATGGTGATGTGACAAATGTACCTTCTTATACATGTCGTCCAGGTGATGTGATTGCTTACCGTCCTAAGAGTGCACACAATACTTCTATCGTTGCCAAGCAACGTGGTAGAAATACTAAGTTCAGCTGGGTAGATTGGAATGAAACAACCAACACGGGTACTTTTATTACAATGCCAGAGCGTGAAGCGGTTCCTGAAAACATTAAGGAGCAACTAATCGTCGAATTGTATTCTAAGTAGTAGTATATAATAGTATTATAACAATAGTACTTTATAATAAAAGCAACTAACAAAATTTCTTCCTCACGGAAGATTCAAATAAAAAATAAATTGACATGGCTATATTAAGTTTTCAAAAACCAGACAAAATTGTTTTACAAAAAGCAAATGACTTTGAAGGACAATTCGAATTCCGTCCATTAGAGCCAGGTTTTGGTTTAACATTAGGCAACTCATTAAGAAGAGTTTTATTAAGTTCTTTAGAAGGTTTTGCAATTGTAGGTATTAAAATTGAAGGAGTAGACCACGAGTTTGCTACTTTAAAAGGTATCACAGAAGACGTTACTGAATTAATCTTAAACTTAAAGCAAGTTCGTTTTAAGCGTAAGGCCGATCAAGATGTATCCTCTGAAAAAATTACTTTATCTATTAAGGGTAGCAGCGAATTTAACGCAGGTCATATTGGGGATGCTTCTCAGCAGTTCCAAGTAATGAATCCTGAATTAGTTATTTGCACAATGGACGCTACTTCTAAATTAGAAATAGAATTAAGTATTAGCAAAGGACGTGGTTACATTCCTGCTGAAGAGAATAAATTAAAAGAAATGCCATTTGGCTATATCGCTATCGATTCTATTCACACACCTATCAAGAACGTTAAATACGCTATTGAGAACTACCGTGTTGAACAAAGAACAGATTACGAGAAATTAATTTTAGACGTAGCTACAGATGGTACTATCCATCCTGAAGATGCGGTAAAACAAGCTTCTAGAATTTTAATTCAACATTTGATGATCATCACAGATGAGAACATCACTTTTGATAATAAAGAAGACAAGAAAGAAGATGTAGTGGATGAGCAAGTATTGCAATTAAGAAAAGTATTAAAAACTCCATTAGAGGATTTAGACCTTTCTGTTCGTGCATTCAATTGCTTGAAAGCTGCTAAAATTAATAGCTTAAGCGAGCTTGTTCAGTATGAGCAAGAAGACTTAATGAAATTTAGAAACTTTGGTCAAAAGTCTTTATCTGAAATCGAGCAAGTATTAATCGAAAGAGGATTGAGCTTTGGAATGGACCTTGGTAAATTAGGATTAGACAAATTAGATTTACAATAGTCATAACACTAAAAGTAAATCACTATTTATAACGAGCGAAAGCTCAAACCTTACAATTCCTGACACGGTGTAAGGATAAAACTTAAAAGTCATGCGTCACGGAGACAAACAAAACAACCTTGGTAGAAAGAAAGCACATAGAGATGCTTTATTAATGAATTTAGCTTGTCAAGTCATTACGCACAAGCGTATTGTTACTACATTAGCTAAAGCAAAAGCTTTAAGAACTTATGTAGAGCCATTAATTACCAAAACAAAGAAAACTGCTACTAAAGAAGAAATTAGCCATAACCACAGAGTGGTGTTTAGCTATTTGAACGACAAAGCTGCTGTTAAAGAATTATTTACAGTGGTAGCGCCTAAAATTGCTGCTCGTCCAGGTGGTTACACACGTATCATCAAATTAGGCATTCGTCCAGGTGACAATGCTGAAAAAGCAATGATCGAGTTAGTGGATTTCAACGAAGTGTACGGTAATTCAATAGCAACTGCTGGCGAACCTGCTAAGAAAACACGTCGTAGTAAGTCAACAGCTACAGCTACTAAAAAAGCACCAGCAAAAGCGAAAGCAGAGGCGGAAGCGCCAGCGGCTGAAGCCGAAACTGCAACAGATTCACCTGAAACTGCTGCTGAATAATGAGTTTATCGAATTAACATACAAGGCAAGACTAACCGTCTTGCCTTTTTTTTGCACTTTTTCGTCATTTCTTTTGATACAGGCACAATGTTTAAAAGTAATTATGGAAAAGTAAAAAATAGTTTCTTTTTTTGCATAACCAATACAAGTTCCCAATGAGCGCACAACCAGCAATTTTAGTTCTAGCCGATGGCCATGTATTTCATGGTCAAGCCTTTGGTAAAATTGGCACTACCACCGGTGAAATATGTTTTAATACGGGCATGACAGGATACCAAGAAGTATTTACCGATCCTAGTTATACTGGCCAAATTATTATAATGAACAATGTACACGTAGGTAATTATGGTGTAAGAAAAACCGATGTTGAAAGTAAGACGGTAAAAATTCATGGTTTAATTGGGCGCAATTTAGAAGAAAAATATAGCCGCCAATTAGCCGATGGCAATTTGAATGAATACTTAATTGAAAATAATATTGTTTCTATAGAAGGACTAGATACTAGAGCCTTGGTAATACATGTTAGAAATTCAGGAGCCATGAACTGTATTATTTCTTCAGATAATTTAGATGTAGATGCTTTAAAAGCGCAACTCGCAAAAGTGCCTAGCATGGATGGTTTAGAATTAGCAAGCACGGTGAGCACCAACGAAATATATGAGTTGGGAGATACTAGTTCAAAAATAAAAGTAGCTGTTTTAGATTTCGGCGTGAAGCAGCATATTTTACAGTGCTTAGTAGATAGAGGAGCACATGTAAGAGTGCATCCAGCAAAAACCGATTTTGCGACATTAAAAGCGTTTAATCCAACTGGTTATTTTTTATCCAATGGTCCTGGAGATCCAGCCCCAATGGACTATGCCATTAAAACCATCAAAGAAGTTTTAAAAGAAAAGAAACCTTTATTTGGTATTTGTTTAGGCCATCAATTACTTGCATTAGCCAATGATATTCCTACTTTTAAAATGCACCATGGTCACCGTGGCTTAAACCACCCAGTGAAAAATGTAATTACAGGTTTATGTGAAATTACTACACAGAACCATGGCTTCGGTGTCGATCCTGATGCAGTGCGCAAACATCCTAATGTCATTGTATCGCATGTGAATTTAAACGACGATTCAATAGAAGGCATTAAATTAAAAGACCGCCCTGCCTTTAGCGTCCAATACCATCCTGAAGCAACTCCGGGTCCACACGATAGCAGGTACTTATTTGATGATTTCGTATCTTTAATGAAATCGAATTAATAAATTTATAGCATGTTAGAAATAGCCATCATTAATGGGCCGAATTTAAACCTACTAGGAAAAAGAGAGCCCGAGGTATATGGCCATGCTAGTTTCGAAGATTTTTTAGAACAATTAAAGAAAGATTTTCCTACTGTTACCTTTACTTATTTTCAAAGTAATATAGAAGGGGAGATAGTAGAAGCTATTCAATCTCATGGTTTTAACAAAGCAGGTATTATTTTAAACCCTGCTGCCTATACCCATACTTCCATTGCTATTGGTGATGCAGTGGCTGCTATTCAAACACCTGTAATAGAAGTACATATTAGTAATATACATGCTAGAGAGGATTTCAGAAAAATATCACATGTTTCGGCTAAATCGGTAGGTTCTATCGTTGGCCTTGGTTTAAAAGGCTATGCCTTAGCAACGGAATGGTTTTTAGCCAAGGCAGGTCCTATTCAATAAGTTTCCTTACTTTTATTGGGTGGTAGTATACTATTGCATACAAAAACAATTTATGCCCCCCAGTACAATTAATTATCAGAAAAAACTTTGGTGGCTTATTGGAATTTCAGTTTTTGCTAAAATTCTACTTTCCTTTTTTCTTGAACTAGGGAATGATGAAGTGTATTATTATACCTATGCATTGCAACCGGATTGGAATCATTTTGATCATCCTCCCATGGTGGGTTGGCTTATTCGTATTTTTACTTTCAATCTATACTGGTTATCGGATTTAAGTATGCGCTTAGGCAGTATTGTTTGCGCTGCACTCACTACCATTGTTATTTTTGAATCGGGTACTTTATTAAAAAATGAAAAGGCAGGCTGGATAGCAGCCTTGTTATATACTTTATCTATTTACACAAGTATTATTGCGGGCTTATTTGTAATGCCCGATAGTCCTCAATTATTATTTTTTACCTTAAGTATATATGTGATGTTGAATTGGGTAATGAAGCCGCATGTATTTACTTTATTCGGTTGGATTTTTTTAGGCTTATTTATTGGCCTGGCTACTTTAAGTAAAATACATGGACTCTACCTATGGGTGGGCTTTGGCTTATATATTATTTTTAATCAGGTAGAAAATTTAAAAGAAAAGAATGGCTATATAGCTATTCTAGTTACTTTATTATGCATTGTTCCCATTTTGTATTGGAATTTTCAAAACGATTTTATTACTTATCGTTTTCACTCTAAACGAGTGATGCATACAGGGATATCTTTTTCTAATTTTATTACACAGTTAGGAGGAGAGTTCTTTTATCAAAATCCATTAGTTTATATAGCGGTATTCATTGCATTGCTGCGTATTAAAAAAGTAAAGTTTCAAGCAAAAAGTGCGAAAGCCATCAATTTATTACTTTGGTTAAGTCTTCCTTTACTATTTATATTCTGGGCGGTCTCTTTATTCAATGCTACACTGCCGCATTGGACTGGTCCTGCCTTTATACCTTTATTTTTAATAGCAGGTGTTTACTGGGCTTCTTATTCTAGAAAGTTTATTCCCGATCTGCTTAAATTCGCCATTGGTTTTATGATACTGCTTGTAATAGGTTTTGTGGGTATTGTAAAATTCTATCCTATGCAATTGGGCTCAGAGAAATTAGAAAATCTAGGTGAGTACAATCCTATTAACGATGTAACGGGCTGGGCTCATTTCAGTGAGGTATTCAAGGGCATAGTGGAAAAGGATCAATTAGCCGGCAGGATGTCTAAGCAAGCGCCCATTGTGGTGCATAAATGGTTTCCCGGAGGGCATTTATTATTTTATACAGCGCCGAAAGTAAGTGCAAGGGTCGTTGCCATAGGCGCCTTAGAGGATGTACATAAATTTGCCTGGTTGAATGAAACCCAGGAAGGAATGAAAATAGGGGAAGATGCTTATTGTATAGTGCCTTCTAGTTTACCTGCTAACCCTACTGCATTATACGGCGCTTATTTTACAAGTATTGAAAAGCCCGATACCATACCTTATATGAATAAAGGAGTACTACTCAGAAATTTTTATGTGTATAGGTTAAAAGGATGCAAGCTTATTCCAGCTAGTATATTAAAGCCCAAAAAATAAACCCGCCTAGAAAAGATTGTCAAAATCTTTACGATAAGTTATACTCAAGCCTTGTCTATTTCTTCTACCCAAACTGCTTCCCGTTATATCTAAGCTATTTCTATTAAATACAATGGCGCGTAACTTGCGGTCTCTTGTTAAGATAAATTCAATATTTAAATCGGGCAACCATTGGAAGGTTGCATTTTGAATGCTGGTGGTATTACGTACATTAAAATCTAAGTCGCCACCCACATTCACAATAATATTATCATTTAAAAAGCTTCGGCCTAATTTTAAATTCACTCTTTGTCTATCTATCTTATTGGCATTAATGGCTAAGCCAGCTCCTGAAGGGTCAATTAAATTAGCGCTATTGTATACCGAGGAACCAATATCAAATCTTAAATTTCTATCCCCGGTTACCTTATTTAAAATATTGGTAACAGATTTATTAATTTCCTTGGTCAATAAATTGGAGATAGTATTAATGCCAATCGTGGTGACCGTGTAGGCATTACTATTATTACTATTGCTAAAGCTTACTGGAGCAAAGGAGTTAAATACAATTAAAAAAGAAACCTGTTTCAAAATTTCATTATCATCTCTTTCTAATCTGGATATAAATTGAGAGAACTCATTGTCTGTGCTAATAGGGTTGCCAGGAGGGAAGGCCAGGCTAAATTTAATATCGGGTTTCGATAGTTTATTTCTAAGCCCTGCTATTACATAAACACCACCACGGTAGGTTCTTACTGCATTGCTAAAGTTACCAGTACCTACTAGTTCGTTTAAACTAATTCTTTCAGCGGTATACCTGGCATCGATATGTAAGTCGGCCTCGTAAGGGTCGCCAGTCCATTCAATAAAATTACCTGCTCCTTGTATTAAGTCAAAAGGCTTTTTGATAAAGGATTGAAAATTGAAATCGTATTTTCCAGACTCTATATTATATTTACCTCTTATAGTTAATGGTTCAATATTACCAGCTCTTATTTTTAATCGACCATTACCCACGGCTTTAATAACATCTCCCGTAAGCTCATCCAAAATAAGGTCAATCTTGGTTTTATTATTGGCAGTCACTTCAAGGTCAACCACTAAGTTATAGGCGGGTATATCTGCATTCTTTTTGGCGGTTTTACCATATTTTTTAAAAACAATAAAATCCGATTTTCCACTTTCCTTGCTGGTTGAATTGGGTAAGTAAATATGGGCACTATCATTTACATCTGCACTAATAAACATTTTAATATTTTCTTCAGGCCCTTTAATGGTCATGCCTGCCTTTCCAACTGCTTGCCCATAAAAACTAGCATTGTCTATAGCGTTTGTATTCAATAACTCAATTTTAGGGCTAGACATTTCCATATCATACACTAAATGCTTAAAGCCTTGATTCAATATTTTACCCTTGAAGACTGCCTTTCTATTTTTACTATCTCTTATTCCAACCGTTCCAAAGTCTATTCCTTCATTATTGAAGTTAATTGTACTGCTATCCATAAAATACCTCACTTTGGTATAATCTACTATAAAGGATGCATTATCTAAACTGGCAGAACCTAGTAAGTAGGGGTTTTCAATTCTGCCTCCAAAATGCAGCGCGCC
>JBEIIN010000091.1:0-6915 GCA_040380795.1 Sediminibacterium sp.
GCTAAAATATAAAATATATTCTAGATTTTTATAAAAATAAATACATATTTATAATTATAATGTTAATAAAGATATAGGAAAAGAATGTGTACCTAATTTCTAGAATAGAAATTACACAAATAATAAAAAATAATACTATTAGGGAAGCATGGTAGCAAATAGCGGGTCCAAGCTATTCTGCACTTCATAATAACCTTGCTTATACCACTTAATGCGGGCTACTAAGGCTAATATTTGTCTTTGAATAAGGGCCTTGTTTTTTTCAATAGCTTTTAAGCTTTGCTTTTCTTGACTATTCGCAAACCCATTCAGCGCCGTCCAATAATCATAATTCTGATATTGCTTTAAAAATTCAGTGGGGTTTGCTATAGTATTCATAGCCGCTTTATTTTTCAAATACCAATGAAACACAAAGTCATTCAATAAACTTTGTTTCCATAATATAGTAAAGCTGGTATCCATGAATACATTTTTTTCACTTACCCATTTATCCGGATAAATTCCTCCCCCACCATACACCAAATGCCCCTTAGGGGTCTTGTACTTTTCTCCTTTATAACTTGAATCTTGCATACCCATCGCATCATCGTGCATTCTTGTTATAAAATCATCTTCATATGCCTGCTTGCCTTTTTCATAAGGGCGTTGAATATTTCTGCCTAGTGGCGTAAAATATTTTGCAGTGGTTAAACGAAGCGCACCGCCATTGGATAAATTATATTGTTGTTGCACTAAGCCTTTACCAAAAGAACGCTGACCCACAATTTTGGCACGGTCCCAATCCTGTAAAGCACCTGCCAATACTTCGCTGGCAGATGCAGAAGTTTCATCCATTAAAATAGTTAAGGGGCCTTCTTCAAAAAGACCTTCTCTTTTACTAAAATAATCGACCCTAGGAGAATTAGATCCTTCTGTATATACAATTAATTTATTACCACTCAATAATTCATCCGCAATGGCCACTGCTTCTGAAAGTAGTCCGCCTCCATTACCTCTTAAATCAATCACCAATGATTTAATCCCTTTTTGTACCAAAGTATCTAAGGCCTGCATAAAAGCCTCATAGGTTCTATCTGCAAATTTGTCAATTCTAATATAGCCCATTGTGGGGTTGATTGAATAAAACGCGTCTACTGAAGAAACCGGAACATTATCTCTTGGAATAGTTATGGAAATTTGTTTTCCCTCTCTAGCTATTAATAATTTAACCTTAGTATTAGAAGGCCCTTTAATTTTTTTTCTAATATCATCTGATTCCCATTTTTTGCCCGATAATTGAATACTATCATCTGCTTTTAATAGTATATCTCCAATTTGTAACCCAGCTTTAGCAGCAGGCCCCTCTTTTATAACATAAGAAACAAAGATGCTATCTCTGAACTGCATAAATTCAATACCAATGCCTTTAAAATTAGGTTGCAATTGCTCATTCACTTCTACTAAATCTGAAGGGGGTATATACACAGAGTGCGGGTCTAATTGCGCTAAATAATAATTAGCCAAACGATCACTAGCACTATCGGTGTCTAATTTGTCTACATATTTTGATTGAATTAACTGCAAGATTTCTTGCATAGGATCTTTCGTTGTTGAACTAAAAACATTTAAGGGTAAACTTCCTTTAAAAAACACCCCTATTACCACACCCATTATTACCAAAAAGGCATAAAAAAGCGGGGTGGACCAATTTGATTTATTATTTTCTTGCATGCTAGTTTTATTCGGGCTAAAATTACACTAAAAAGGCTATTTTCACACACAAGATTATTACCTATGGCTAAGAATTATATTATTGCTGATAGCGGCGCTACCAAATGCCAATGGACGATTGTGAATTCCAATAAAAAAACAACCCTTACAACTGTAGGTATTAGCCCCTATTTTCTAAAGGCCGCTCAAATTCAAACAATAATAGAAAAAACTTTTAAAAATAAAATAAAACTAGACAGCGTTGATGCAGTTTATTTTTATGGTACGGGCTTAAGCAATCCTAAAAATGTCACTGAATTAAAAAAAGCATTGAAAGCTGTTTTTACTAAAGCTTCATTTGATATACAAACCGATTTAGTAGCTGCGGCAAGAGCTACTTGTCAAAATGCAAAAGGGGTTGCCTGCATTTTAGGCACTGGTTCCAATACTGGTTTTTATAATGGCAAAAAAATTACGAAAAATAGTCCTGGCCTTGGCTATGTATTAGGCGATGAAGGCAGTGGCGCTTATTTAGGAAAAAAAGTAATTCAATATTATTTGTATAAAACCTATGACGAAGATTTAATGTCAAGGTTTGAAAAGAAATTTGCTACTTCTAAGGATGAGATATTAAACAATGTATATAAAGAAGCGACTCCGAACAGATACCTTGCCAAGTTCACCGAATTTTTGGTAGAGAATAGAGGACATTATATGATTGAGAATATTATTGAAGACGGCTTGAACGATTTTTTCTACGCCCATATTAATAAAATGAATGAAGCCTGGTTATACCCTATTCATTTTGTTGGCAGTGTAGCCTATGGCTTTAAAGATATAATTAAGCAACTAGCTTTAAGCTACGAAATTGAATTAGGTAGTATTGTAAAATCTCCTATGCAAGGCCTTATCAACTATCATCAAAAAAATAAATAGCTTTTTAATTTAGCTGGATAATTGTATGCATGATATAGAACCTCATTATCATTGGCGCCATTTATATATGGCAGAAGAAGATCCAAGATCTATTTTTTTTGGGCGTACTTATAGCGAGTTTGAATTTTCTCAAGCCGTATATAATTATTATATTCATCCGCAGTGGGATGAGTTCGGCAGTAAAACTTTATACCTGAAAATTCTTTTTGCAGACTATGATGCAAAATTTGCCATCATAGAAATGATTGGAGAGTGGAACGACGCCATTGAGAACGATATTATGGAATTAAAAAGAGAAGTCTTAGATAAACTAATGGAAGAAGGTATTTATAAATTTATTTTGATTGCCGAAAGCGTTTTTAATTTTCATAGCGGAGATAAAGACTACTACGAAGAACTTTACGATGAAGTGGCGGATGAAAATGGCTGGGCCGTTTTAATTAACTTTCACCTTGGTGCCCAACACGATTTTTTATTAAGAAAATTAAACCGCTACATTGAACTCATGGAAATACCAGCCTGGAGAACATTTAAGCCCGAAGACTTTTTCCAACTCATTGATGATAAGATTTCCCAAAGATTAATAGACTAAGTCTTCATAGGCGCCCTGCAATTCGTTATAGGCATGGTTGTCCTTGGCTAATTTAGCCTCTGCCATTCCTTTTTCATACCAAATAATGGCCTGCTCTTTTTGACCCATGCGCTCAAGGCATTTGGCAAAATGATAATAGGATCCAATATAATCGGGGGAATCTGTGAGTACGGCTAACAGTAAATCATGGGCCTTGGCGTCCTCCCCTAATTTAATATATTCCATGGCCAAGGCATGTCTTAAAAAGTTATCCCTAGGTTGTTGATTTAAAAACTCAATAATTCTTTCGATTCGTTGCATCTTGACATATATTTGCATTAGTTGCATAAACAACTAACAATTTAACAAAATTAGCGATCATGAAAATCTTAGTTTGTATTAGTAAAACACCCGATACGACTGCTAAAATTGCCTTCACCGAAGGTAATACAAAGTTCGATGAAAATGGAGTGCAGTGGATTATCAACCCTTTTGACGAATGGTATGCCTTAGTAAAAGCCATTGAATTAAAAGAGAAAGACCCCAGCGCTATTATTCATTTAGTAACCGTGGGTACAACAGATGCAGAACCCATTATTAGAAAAGCATTGGCCCTAGGCGGTGATGAAGCCATTAGAATAAATAGTAATAGCAACGATTCTTTTTACGTAGCTAAACAAATTGCTACTATTGCGAAAGAAGGTAGTTATGATATTATTTTTACCGGTAAAGAAACAATTGATTACAATAGCGCTTCCATTGGATCGATGTTATCGGCAATTTTAGATTTGCCTTTTATTTCCCTAGCCAACCAATTGGATTTGAATGGAAATACAGCTACTGTAAGAAGAGAAATTGAAGGTGGAGAAGAAACCTGCGAAGTAAATTTACCTGTAGTAATAAGTTGTCAAAAAGGAATGGCCGAACAAAGAATACCCAATATGAGAGGTATTATGGCAGCCCGCACTAAACCATTGAAAGTGTTGGAACCTATTGAGGCGAGCGCTACTACAAGTATCAAAAAATTTGATATTCCAGTAGCAAAGTCAGGGGTGAAATTAATAGACCCTGCCAATATGGATGAATTAGTAAGACTATTAAAAGAAGAAGCAAAAGTTATTTAAAGCATTAAAAAAAAATTTATGGTACTAGTATATATAGATCAAGCCGATCAACAAATTAAAAAGTCTTCCTTAGAAGCCATGTCTTATGGTGCAGCTCTTGCAAAACAATTAGGCTGCGATGTTGCTGCCTTAGTTTTAGGCACGGTGCAAGATAATTTAGCAGATCTTGGAAAAAATGGTGCGCAAAAAGTGTATCATCTTAAAAATGAAACTTTGAATAGTTTGGATGTAAAATTACATTCTACTTTAATTGCCAATGCTGCTAAAAATGTGAACGCCACTGCAGTCATTTTTGCAAATAATATAAATGGTAAGGCCATTGCGCCTGCAGTATCTGTAAAATTGGAAGCGGGACTAGTAAGTGGTGCCTCAAGTTTACCTAATACTGAAAATGGTTTTGTAGTTACTAAAACAGTTTTTTCTGGAAAAGCATTTGCCTCTATTGAAATTGATACCCCTATTAAAGTCATTGCCATTAATCAAAATAGTTTTGGAGTAGTGGCATATGATACTACCGCCACTGTAGAAGAATTAAATATTCCAATACCTGCCGCTTCTATTAAAATAACTAAACTAGAAAAAGTGGAAGGCGAGATTCCATTAACAGAAGCTAGTTTAGTAGTAAGTGGAGGCCGCGGTTTAAAAGGTCCAGAAAATTGGGGTATTTTATTAGACCTAGCTAAATCTCTTGGAGCTGCCACTGCTTGTAGCCGCCCTGTATCTGATACAGATTGGAGACCCCACCATGAACATGTGGGTCAAACAGGTATTCAAATTGCCCCTAACTTGTATATAGCCATTGGTATTTCAGGCGCCATTCAACATTTGGCAGGCGTAAATAGAAGTAAGACTATTGTAGTTATCAATAAAGACCCAGAAGCCCCTTTCTTTAAAGCGGCCGATTATGGAGTCATTGGAGACGCCTTTGAAGTGGTACCAGCCCTCACTTCAGCTATTTTAAAAATGAAGTCAACCGCATAGCATAATTATTTAACTTTGGGGGAGCAAAGTAAACCTATGCAGAAAATTGAACTTGAAATAGTGGCTTTATCACATAGCATCACCCAATCTAACTCCTATGCAGTTATTTTAGGAGAGGTGAACGGGCTGCGCCGATTACCTATTGTCATAGGCGGCTTTGAAGCACAGGCTATTGCTGTGGCACTTGAAAATATGCACCCTTCTCGCCCACTCACGCATGACTTAATGAAAAATTTTATGACCGCTTTTGATATTCAATTGCAGGAAGTATATATATGTGATTTACAAGAAGGGATATTTTATTCTAAATTAGTTTGCTTTACGGCCAATGACACTATTGAAATTGATAGCAGAACCAGTGATGCACTCGCCTTAGCCGTTCGTTTTGGTTGTCCTATTTATGTGTATTCTAATATATTAGAACAAGCAGGACTGGAAAATGAAAATGCAGAAAAAAATAGCCCACCTGCTACAGTTGCTGCTGAACCTGTAGCCAATGATTTAACAAATATGTCTTTAGTTGAATTGAATAAATTATTACAAGAAGTTTTAGAACAGGAAGACTATATCCGCGCCATTGATATTCGCGATGAAATCAATAAGAAAACTGCGCAAAAGAAATCATAACTAATGATTCAATTTTCTCCTTGCAAAATTAATTTAGGTTTATCTATCTTAGCAAAAAGAGCAGATGGTTTTCATGCATTAGAAACTGTTTTTTATCCAGTGGCCCTGCAGGATATTGTAGAAGTCGTTCCAGCAAAATTATTTACATTTTCTCATTCTGGTATTTCTATTCCAGGTGAGGCTTCTACTAATTTATGTGTGAAAGCTTATCATTTATTAAAAGCCGACTACCCCCATATAGGTGATGTTAAAATACATTTACATAAAAACATTCCCATGGGTGCGGGTTTAGGAGGCGGCTCTGCAGATGGAACTACTGTACTTTTATTATTAAATCAATTATTTGAATTGAAATTAACTCAAAAACAATTACTTGATTACGCTGCAAGGCTTGGCAGTGATTGTCCTTTTTTTATTTTCAATGAAGCCTGCCATGCTACTGGCAGAGGAGAAATACTGGAGCCCATTGCCATTGACTTAAGCAATTATACCATTGCATTAGTTCACCCAGGTATTCATATTGCTACTTCTTGGGCATTTCAACAATTAAGCCCTTGTGTAAAAGAAAAATCTATTGCAGAAATTATTAAGCAATCTATTGAAACTTGGAAGGCTGAACTAATTAATGATTTTGAAGAACCTGTATTTAAGGCAAACCCTCTATTAGAAAAGATCAAAAATAATTTATACCAACAAGGGGCTATCTACGCAAGTATGAGTGGTTCTGGTAGTTCACTATTTGGAATATTCCCCAAGGGAACCAAGATAGCCTCTCCTGCCCCGGCCTCGGCAGTCAGAAGGAGTACCTGACGAAGGACGGGCCCGCCAATCGCGGGAGCGACGTCGGCAACCCGAAGGGGTCCCTGGCGAAGGGCTGGCCAGCCGATTTCGGGAACTAAAAAAATCAGCGGGGTCACCCCGTGCTCCGATGACAGGATCCCCAGCAGCCTCCCCGAAAGGCACAGCGCTGTCGGCATCGGCGGCGGA
>JBEIIN010000092.1:0-6914 GCA_040380795.1 Sediminibacterium sp.
CGCTACTGGCATGGCAAACTTCATGAATGTATTTCATGTCAGCATACACGGCCTCTAATTGACCTTGTTCTGTGGCCAAATCTAGTAAGCTCTTTGCGTATCTACCTGCTAAACGTGCGTTGGGCATTTTTTAAAATTTAGTTTAACTTAACTCCGTCTGCTAATTGCTTAATATAAGTTTCTTGTTCGGCTTTATTAGTAAGCTCACGTCTTAATACTTTCTCTGCTACTTCCACCACTAAGCTACCCACTTGGTTTTTCACTTCCGTTAAGGCTGCATTTTTTTGTTGGTTGATAGCTACTTGCGCGTCCGCTACAATTCTTTCATATTCAGACTTCGCTTTTTCCTTTGCTTCTGCTATCATTTTCTCAGAAGCTTCTTTCGCTTCTTTGATAAGGGTAGCTCTTTCTTCTCTCGCTTTAGCTAATAAAATTTCATTTTCATTTTGCATAGCAGTTAAATCTGCTTTCATCTTATCTGCCTTGGCTAAAGAATCCTCGATGCCTTTCTCTCTGTCTGAGATGGCCTTCAACATAGGCTTCCAAGCAAACTTGCCCAATACGACAAGTAGTCCAATAAAGGCAACAGTATTCCAGAATACCAATCCGATATCTGGCAACACTAATGGGTTAATTTCTAAAAACATAATCCTTAATTTATCTTAATGATTTAAAAACTTTTATCTACAATCTTTTCTTTTAAAAATCTTTTTCTAAAACGCTTTGTTTAAAAATTATAGGCCCATCGCCCTGTGCTAGGGCCTATAATATTTTTGGAAATCTTTTGATAGATTACCCGTTCCCCAATAGGGCAACCACCACCGCAAATAAGGCTACGGCCTCAATAAAGGCAGCCATTACGATCATGTTAGAACGGATATCATTCACTGCTTCTGGTTGACGAGCAATACTTTCTACCGCTCCTTTACCAATCATACCGATGCCTACTCCAGCACCAATTGCAGCTAATCCAGCGCCGATTGCGGCTACACTTCCTACTACCATTTTTTTACGTTTTAATTGTTATTGAAAAAAAATTTATAATTATTTTAATGATGTGCTTGATCATGGTGCGCTTCCTCCGATGCCATTCCAATATACATGGCAGTAAGCATGGTAAAAATATAAGCTTGAAGAAAAGCGACAAGCAATTCTATCATGAATATAAAAATTACAAATGGCACTGCAACTGCTGCTGCGTATACTGTTTTGAAAATAAATACCAAACAAACCAAGCTTAAGACTAAGATATGCCCTGCTGTGATATTTGCAAACAATCGAATCATTAATGAAATAGGCTTTGTAAACACTCCAATAAATTCAATAGGCGCTAAAAATAATTTCATAGACCAATGCATACCTGGCATCCAAAAAATATGCTGCCAATAGTTTTTATTAGAACTTAAATTCACTACGATAAAAACACAGAGAGCCAAGGTCATGGTGAAAGCAATATTACCACTTACATTCGCACCTCCTGGAAAAATAGGAATTAAGCCTAAAAAATTATTAGTTAATATTATAAAGAATATCGTTAATAAGAATGGCATGTGTTTAGCAAAACGTTTAGCGCCAATATTTGGAAGGGCAATTTCATCTCTTACAAATAAAACAATAGGCTCTAAAATTGATTGAACACCTTTAGGTGCTGAAGAAATACCTGTTTTTTTATAAGCGCCTGCAGCAGTTAATACGACTAACAATAAAATAATAACAGATATAAATAAACTTGCTACGTTTTTAGTGATAGAAAAATCCCATAATTTTTTACTTGCGGCTACATCTACCTCTCCGGCAGCATTGACTATTTTAGCTTTACCTTCTACTAATTTGTAATCAAAATTACCTTTATATACAGCAGGCTCATGATGTTCGTCTATTAGTTTTGCTGAAGAAAAAACTTCAAGGCCTTTTGGCGTATAAAATATAACTGGTAAAGAAATAGAAGTATGACCCCATAGATGCCAACTATGGTCATCTTTGATATGCTCCAAAATAGTTTGTGTTACATTAAAGCTACCTTCTTCTTTAGCAGTAGCTTCTTTTTCATTTGCAAATAATGGCAGAGTATTTAATAAGAAAATGCTCAGGAAACTGACTACTAACAAAGGTTTAAGGCGCTGAAGGACCATACTAATTTCAAAATTTGCTGCAAAGATAAGAAATAAGCGTATGCAATTGCATAAATTTCAATAGAAATTAAGCCAATATATGCATTATAATAAAGTTATAATTAATTGATAACCAATTCATTAAAAGATTGCTCAAGATTTCTTTTGTTCAAACTGCATTTCACTCAATTTTGCATAAAAACCACCTACAGCTAAAAGCTCATTATGCGTGCCCATTTCCATAATTTCTCCTTTGTTTAAAACAATGATTTTAGATGCTTTTCGGATAGTAGAGAGGCGGTGTGCAATGACTATAGAAGTCCTGCCCTTAATTAAGGTTTCAATGGCTTTTTCAATGAGCTGCTCGCTTTCAGTATCGATAGATGAAGTGGCTTCGTCTAAAATTAAAATAGAAGGGTTGTATAATAAAGCCCTGATAAAACTTAGTAATTGTCTTTGGCCTAAACTTAAGGTAGCCCCCCTTTCCATGACTGGATAATCATAGCCGCCAGGAAGTTGCATGATAAAATCGTGCATGCCAATCATCTTAGCCGCTTCATGTACTTGCTCTTTGGAAATAAGGCTATTGCGCAGTGTAATATTATCATACACCGAGCCTGAAAATAAAAATACATCTTGCAATACTACGCCAACAGAAGCACGCAATCGACCTAGTACAAAAGATTCTATAGGATGATCATCTAATAAAATACTACCCGATTGATAAGGATACAAACGATTGAGTATACTTATAATAGAAGTTTTACCAGAACCCGTTTGTCCCACCAGTGCAATGGTCTCACCCGCTTGCACGGTAAAATTTATATTCTTTAAAACAAAATTGGGCTCGTTATACGCAAAGGAAACATTTTGAAATTCTATTTTACCTTGAATTTTTTCTGGTGCATAAGTTCCTTCATTCAATGTAACATCTTGATTATCTAAAACTTTAAATACGCGCTCGGCCGCCACCATACCCATTTGTAGCACATTGAATTTATCGGCAATCATTCGAAGGGGTCTAAAAATTTGATTTAAAAACAAAATGAACGCTACTAATAAACCCGCATCTAAAGACCTATCTGCCACCCACCATACAATTAAACCAATACTTAAAGCCAAGACCACTTCCACCACCGGAAAGAAAACCGAATAAGCAAAAATAGCCTTGATATTTGCCGCTTTATGTCCTTCATTAATTTTAGTAAACTTGGAAATTTCCTTTTGTTCTGCAGCAAAAGTTTGCACCACTTGCATACCAGAAATATGTTCTTGCACAAAAGCATTTAAAGCTGCTACTGCATTTCTAACTTGTATAAAGCTTTTATTAACGCTTTCTTTAAAATAATAAGTTGCCACCATCATAATAGGAAAAGGAATTAAACAAATCAATGTCAATTTCCAATCTATCACAAACATAGTGGTGAGGGTTACTATAATAGTAAGTAAGTCTGCAAGAATGGGAATAAGCCCATCAGAAAAAATATCATTGATGCTTTCAATATCATTAATGGTACGTGTGGTTAAAGTACCAATGGGTGTTTTATCGAACTGGCGCATTTCCCAATGCATAATTTTATCATATACTTTATTGCGCAAGTCTCTAATAACCTGCTGCCCCAACCATGCCATACCAAAAGTGAAAAAAAAGCGCATGATGGTTTCAAAAATGATAAAGGCCACCTGAAATAAAGTAATGGATAAGATAAGATGGATCACCGATTCAAAAGCATTGCCTGGCAAAAACCAATGTACCCAAAAAGGCAGGCTGACTACTTTACCAATAGCAGCATTCACTGTGGCTTGAATTAAATAAGGCCTTACAGGGGTGGTAAAAGCGAGAAAAATAGATAAAAACACAGATGCCAAAAACACAGAGCGGTAGGGCTGTACAAATGAAAAAACACGCTTTAGAAGCGATAATTGAAATATTTTCTTGGGTTCTTTGCTGGGCATAGCAGTTCAAAGTTACACTATCTGTTTGTTCTTTGTAAAAATCCTAGCCCTTTTACGTATTTTCGTAATAAGATGGAAGCCTTACCAATCGATATTGATACTGAGATTGTAACAAAATACAATTTAGATGAAGAACAAGAAAAAAAAGAAATTGTTCGTCATTATCGTGCATTATTAAGGGCACTCAGAGAAAAACTAAAAAAAGGGGATAAAGAATTACTTCGAACTGCATTTGAGATGGCTGCAGAGGCACATAAAACCATGCGTCGAAAAAGTGGAGAACCCTATGTATTACACCCTCTTGCGGTAGCCATGATTTGTGTGGAAGAAATAGGCTTGGGCGTAAGAAGTACCATTTGTGCTTTATTACATGACACCGTTGAAGATACCAATATTGCGCTTGATGATATAAAAAGTGAATTTGGAAATGAGATTGCTAAAATTGTAGATGGCTTAACCAAGATATCCACGGTGATGGATACCAATAGCAGTCAACAAGCAGAAAATTTCAAAAAAATTCTACTCACGCTTACCGATGATCCCAGGGTTATATTAATTAAACTCGCTGACAGGCTGCATAACATGCGCACATTGGATGCCATGAAGCAAGAGAAGCAATTAAAAATTGCCTCTGAAACCATTTGGGTATACGCTCCTTTGGCACACCGTATGGGTTTATACAATGTGAAAACCGAACTAGAGGATTTGTCCATGAAATACATGGAGCCTGCTATCTACAAAGAGATTGCTAAAAAATTAGCAGAAACAAAAAGAGAACGCACAAAATATATTAATGAATTCATTCGCCCTTTAAAAGAAAAATTATCGGCCGCTGGTTTTGACTTTGAAATTCAAGGACGTCCTAAAAGCATTCACTCTATTTGGAATAAAATAAAAAAGAAAGAAGTAAGCTTTGAAGAAGTGTATGATTTATTTGCCATTCGCGTTATTTTAAATGCTGACTTAGATAAAGAAAAAGAAGATTGTTGGAAAGTCTATTCCATGGTCACCGATGAATATAGCCCTTCTCCAGAAAGACTAAGAGACTGGTTAAGCAATCCCAAGAGCAATGGATACGAAGCCCTGCATACCACCGTAATGGGACCTCATGGAAAATGGGTGGAAGTGCAGATTAGAACCAAAAGAATGAATGAGATTGCTGAAAAAGGTTTGGCTGCGCATTTTAAATACAAAGAAGGTTCTCAAAATGAAGACCGATTCGATAAATGGTTTGTTCAAATTAGAGAAGCCCTTGGCAATCAACAAGAAGAAGGCATTGATTTTTTACAAGACTTTAAAACCTCTTTTTTAGCGGAAGAAATTTACGTGTACACGCCCAAGGGGGAAGTAAAAATGCTTCCTATCAATAGCTCGGCCTTAGACTTTGCTTTTTATATACATACAGCCATTGGTTCTAAATGTATAGGTGCGAAAGTGAATCATAAGCTTGTACCCATTAGCCATAAATTAAGAAGCGGGGACCAAATTGAAATTATTACGAGCAATAAGCAAAAACCTACCGAGGACTGGTTAAGCAGTGTGGTAACGGCCAAGGCAAGAAATAGTATTAAAGATGCATTAAGAGAAGAGAAAAAAATTATTGCAGAAGAAGGTAAGTATACACTACAAAGAAAATTAGAAGGTATAGGTGCACTATACAACCCTTACAATATTGACCAAGTCATGTACTATTATAAATTATCTAGTCAATTAGATCTTTTATTTAAAATAGCGACTAAAACCATTGACCTAAAAGAATTAAAATTATTTCAAGTTATAGGCGACAAAATTGAAGCCCCTAAACCAGTGAACCTTAGTCCTGAAATAAATGTAGAAAGCTCCGCCATGAAAGCGGCGTCTAAAAAGGATTCTGAGTTAATTATTTTTGGAGAGTCTAGCGATAAAATTAAATACACTTTAGGTAAATGTTGCAACCCTATTCCCGGGGACGATGTTTTTGGATTTGTGAGTACAGGTAAGGGTTTAATTATTCACCGTAACAACTGTCCCAATGCCACCCAGCTTTTGGCGAACTATGGTCATAGAGTGGTGAAAACTAAATGGGCTAAAAATAAAGAGATTTCCTTCCTAACAGGTCTAAGCATTATTGGCCTAGACGATGTGGGGGTGGTGAATAAAATTACCCATATTATAAGTGGAGAGTTAAAAATTAATATAGCCGCCCTCACAATTGAATCCACAGAAGGCTTATTTAAGGGTACTATTAAAGTATATGTCCACGATAAGGACGAATTGGAAGAATTGGTGACTAGAATTAAGTCATTGAACGGTATTCAACAAGTTATGCGATTTGACACCGGAACTGTGTAAAAGTTGAGCTAATTATTTTGGGTTTAAATAGGTAATAAACTTGCCAAGACTTATTTTTGCTCTCTCAAATACTCAAATATGGTAGATGTAATTTTAGGCCTCCAATGGGGCGATGAAGGAAAAGGAAAGATTGTAGATTATTTCGCTCCTAACTACGACATCATTGCT
Source organism: Sediminibacterium sp. (assembly GCA_040380795.1). Taxonomy (GTDB): domain Bacteria; phylum Bacteroidota; class Bacteroidia; order Chitinophagales; family Chitinophagaceae; genus Sediminibacterium. Next base: position 6,567 of record JBEIIN010000092.1, read on the forward strand.
CGTTTTCAAGGTGGACCGAATGCAGGTCATACTTTATATGTGAATGGCACTAAAATGGTTTTACATCAAATACCTTCTGGTATATTTCACCAAGATAAAATTAATATTATAGGTAATGGGGTGGTACTTGATCCCGTTACATTAAAAAAAGAATGTGATGCAGTAGCCGCCATGGGTGTGGATGTAAAAAAGAATTTATTTATCTCTGAGAGAACCAATATTATTATTCCTTCTCACCGTGCTTTAGATAAAGCTTCTGAATTAGCGAAGGGTGAAAGCAAGATAGGATCTACTTTAAAGGGTATTGGCCCTGCTTATATGGATAAGACCGGCCGTAATGCCTTAAGA
>JBEIIN010000093.1:0-6792 GCA_040380795.1 Sediminibacterium sp.
AGTAAAACGAGTCCGGAAAACAGCATTCTTAAAGAAGCTACTTGATAGGCAGAAAGTGCAGTGAGCCCTTCTTTCATAAGGACAAAAGAACTGCCCCAAATAATGGAAAGGATACAAAAAATAGCCAGATTAATCAGCTTTTTGTCCATGCACAAATTTTTGGGTAAAGATGCTTCATTTTAGCATAAAAGTGGATAAATACTTGCTCAATTGACCATAAATTAATGCCAATTCCTTTTCTTTGTAACAATGAACCAGCCAACTAATTACTCAATTAAGGTAGACCAATTTGAAGGGCCTTTTGACCTCTTGCTTTTCTTTATTGAAAGAGATGAAATGGATATTTATAATATCCAGATTACTAAAATTATCAACGATTTTTTGCATTTTATTCAAGAGCAAGAAAAGGTAAATATTGAACTCAGTAGTGAATTTATTTTATTCGTTTCTACTTTAATGCGCATTAAGGCCAAATTATTATTACCAAGAAAAGAGTTGGATGCCTTAGGTAATGAAATTGATCCAAGACAAGAATTAATTGATAAAATTTTAGAATACAAAAAGTATAAGGAAGCGGCCGTGCAAATGGCCGACTTGGAAGCGCTTAGAATGCTGATGATGAAGCGCGGCAATATTCAAAAAGAGATGTCACTGGTGGGAGAGGAAGCGGCTGAAGGAACAGAATTACAAACGGTGACTTTATTTAAATTAATGAAGTCATTTGAAAAAGTAATGACCCGTTTACAAGAGCGTCAAAACAGGCCGGTGCATACGGTGGTTAGATATAATTACACCATGGAAGGCAGCAGGGCTTATTTATTAGACATTGTAAGAGCAGGCAAGACGGTGGCATTTGAAAAAGTATTTGATATTTGCCAAGACAGAGTACACGCCTTATTTTTATTTTTATCCATACTTGAATTATCTCAACAAAAATACATGAAGCTCATGGTAGGTGAGGGGCGTAATAATTTCATCATTGAATGGAATGACAACAGAGAAGACGATTTAGAGCCTGGTCATGTAGACAATTTTGATTCTTACGAAACGCCTAATTTAGAATCTTTCAAAGAAGATCCGATTCAAGAAGAGGAAAGAAGAGAAGAGAACTTAGGAGATTTTGATCCTAGTTTAAATTAAGTAAGTTTACCTTAATCTTTATTACACTTCCCATTGTAGTAAACTTTATACCTCAGACATAATCTGCTTACCTAGTAAAGCTTTCACGGCATCAGCAATAGCTATGGCATCGTAATGACACTCATGGTATAATTCTTTTAAGCTTCCGTGTTCAACAATACTATCAGGAATACCTAGCATGGTAATTTTACTATGGTAATTATGTTCGTTCATGAATTCTAAAATGGCAGAGCCCATACCTCCCACAATAGTAGCATCTTCTACAGTAATAATCTTATCATAGTTTTGGAATACTTCATGTAATAAAGCTTCGTCCAAAGGTTTTACAAAACGAATATCGTAATGTGCTGGATCAATGCCTTCATCTCTTAAATTTCTTATCGCTGTTTGTGCAAAATTTCCTGGATGTCCTAAAGATAAAATGGCAATCTCTTTTCCATCTTTTAATTTCCTGCCTTTACCAATACTTATTTCTTCAAAAGGTTTTTGCCAATCAATGGTAACACCTTCCCCTCTTGGGTAACGAATTACAAAAGGTGATTGTATAGTAGGAAGTTGAGATGTATACATGAGATTACGCAATTCAATTTCATTCATCGGTGCTGCAATAATCATATTAGGAATACATCTAAAAAAAGCAATATCATAACAACCATGGTGGGTAGGTCCGTCTTCTCCTACAAGTCCTGCTCTGTCTAAACAAAATACAACGGGTAAATTTTGTAAGGCTACATCATGTATAACTTGATCGTAGGCTCTTTGCATGAAGGAAGAATAAATATTGCAAAATGCTTTTATACCTTGTGTGGCTAAACCAGCACTTAGCGTAACTGCATGTTGTTCGCAAATACCTACGTCGAAAGCCCGGTCAGGCATGGATTCCATCATAAATTTCAAAGAGGAACCACTTGGCATGGCAGGGGTAATACCCATAATAAGCGGATTCGTTTTTGCGAGCTCCACAATTGTATGTCCAAATACATCTTGGTATTTAGGAGGCTGAGGGGTTTCAATTTTTTTCTTAATAATCTCACCTGTTAATTTATCAAACAAACCTGGTGCATGCCACTTGGTTTGATCTTTTTCAGCAAGTGCATAGCCCTTGCCTTTTACGGTTAGAATATGTAAAATTTTAGGACCTGGTATTTCTTTTAAATCTTTTAAGGTATCCACCAAGTTAGAAATATTATGTCCATCAATAGGTCCGAAATATCTTAATTGTAATGCTTCAAATAAATTACTACTTTTTGAAACCATCCCTTTCAAACCAGCTTCAACCTTGGATGCCATGTCTCTTGTAAAGGTTTTACCAATGGGTAGTTTACCCATCAACTCCCATAACTCATCTCTAAATTTATTATAAGTAGGAGAAGTGCTTATATCTGTTAAGTATTCTTTTAGCGCGCCCACATTAGGGTCAATGCTCATACAGTTGTCATTCAAAATAATAAGCACATCGCTATCTGCTACACCCGCATGGTTCATGGCTTCGAAGGCCATACCTGCTGTCATGGAGCCGTCTCCAATAATGGCTACCGATTTTCTATTTTCTTTTTTATACTTAGCAGCCATGGACATACCTAAAGCAGCAGATATAGAAGTAGAAGAGTGGCCTACGCCGAATGTATCATACTCGCTTTCGCTTCTTTTAGGAAAGCCACTTAAGCCATTGTATTTTCTATTGCTAATAAACTCATCACGACGACCTGTTAAAATTTTATGTCCATAAGCCTGATGGCCTACATCCCATACTAATTGATCATAAGGTGTATTATAAACATAATGAAGGGCTACGCTTAATTCAACCACTCCAAGGCTGGCAGCAAAGTGACCTCCGTGAACGCTCACCACATCAATAATATACTGGCGTAATTCATCGCAAACCTGGTGCAGTTTTTCCCTGGAAATATTTTTTAAATCTTCCGGAGAGTCAATAGTTTTTAATAATGGTCCAGCCTCAATTTGCATCAGTTCTAATTAGAGTGTAAAAGTAAATTAATAACATAAATAAACACCAAAAGTTTAAAGAGAATTTAGGGCTTGCCGTATAGCCTAGAAATAGACCATTAGTCAATAAAATAGGCTCAAAACCTAGTTTAAAGGGGTAAATTTGAACTAGATGAAAAAGCATAGCTCACTATATTGGATTTGTCAAATTGCCGGCTGGTTTAGCTATGGCTTCACTATCTTGTTTTTTGCCTCTATTTTAGACAAAGAATTGAACCCTATTTTTTACCCAAGACTGGCCATTAACTTATCCATAGGTATTTTACTTACGCATTTGTTGAGAGAGACTATGCACCGTTTTTCTTTACGTCCGCCCATGCCTTCTAATCAATGGTGGAAATTGGTTATATTATTGTTTGTATTTTCTATAATTAATAGTTTCTCTACAAGTTATTTAGCGGATATTTTAAAATTATACGAGCCAGGAAGAAATATTCCTTTATCAAGAAGATTTCTATTTAGCATCATTTTTGATACCCCTATTTTTTTAGTGTGGATGTCAGTATATGTTTTATGGCATTATATTGAATTCACCAATACGGAAGAAATGAAGAAAGTGAGACTAGAGACCATGATTAAAGAATTGGAACTTAAAACTATTAAGTCTCAAATTAATCCTCATTTTATATTTAACGCTTTAAATAGTATTAGGGCCTTAGTAGATGAAGATCCTCAAAGAGCAAGACAAGCTATTACAGAGTTAAGCAATATTTTAAGAAGTAGTATTCAAGTGGATAAAGTGGAGATTACCAGTTTAGAAAAAGAGCTAGACATTGTTAAAGATTACTTAGCCTTAGAGTACATTCGTTTTGCGGATAGATTAAAAGTGGTGTATGAAGTAGAGTCAACAACCCTATCTCAACAAATACCTCCCATGATGTTGCAAACCCTTGTAGAGAATGCCATCAAACACGGACTGGGTAAGCAACCTGGCGATTGCACTATAAAAATTATTTCTACATTAGAGAACGATAAATTAGTTTTGATTGTACAAAATACAGGACTACTTCAACCATCAGAGAAAGATGGTTTTGGTTTACAAAGTACCAGAGAGCGACTTAATATTTTATACAGTGGTCAAGCCATTTTTGAAATATATCAGTGCGAGCCGAATGAAGTGACTGCAAAATTAGTGATACCTATTTCAAATTAAAAAATCGAGACATGCCCATTAAAGCCATTATTATTGACGACGAGAGATTAGCTAGAAATGAGTTAAAAAAATTACTAGAGCAACATCCAGAAATAGAAATTATTGACGAAGCTAGCAATGTGGATGAAGGTGTAGAAAAAATAGATTTAGCACATCCCGATTTAATTTTTTTAGACATACAAATGCCAGGCAAAACCGGTTTTGATTTATTGGCTGAATTAGAGAGAGCGCCTAAAGTAATATTTACTACCGCTTATGATGAGTTTGCTTTAAAAGCGTTTGAAGTCAATGCACTAGATTATTTATTAAAACCAATTGATCCAAAAAGATTAGCAGATGCCATACAAAAATTACAAGCTGAAATTGAATTAGAACGTGCAAGCTTGACGGGCAATGTGCGTGGACCTTTGTCAGAGAGTGATCAGGTTTTTGTAAAAGATGGAGAAAAATGCTGGTTTGTTAAACTAGACGAAATTAGATTGTTTGAAAGTGTGGGCAATTACGCGAAAGTTTATTTCTCGACCAATAAGCCACTTATTTTAAAGTCATTGAATGCCTTAGAAGAAAGACTGGATGAGCATGTATTTTTCAGAGCCAATCGCAAGCATATTATTAACCTACACTGGATTGAAAAAATAGAACCTTATTTTAATGGAGGCTTATTAGTTGAATTAAAAGGAGGAGAGAAAATAGAAATTAGCCGTAGACAAACCGTGAAGTTCAAAGAAATGATGAGTTTCTAATAGTAATTAAGAATAGATTATTTATTCAAGCTATGAATAGCTTCGGCCATTGCTTTAATTAAGCTAGGGTCTTTTTCTACTGCATTTCCAATCACAATAATATCTGCGCCAGCCTTACAGTTTTCAATAGCTTTTTCGGCTGTTGTAATACCACCACCAATAATTAAAGGAGCTTGTATATGTTTTGCCACTTCTTGGATCATGGCAGTAGGAATGGCTCTTTGAGCGCCGCTACCAGCATCCATATATATTAATTGAAGACCTAGCATTTCTCCTGCCATGGCAGTACAAATAGCAATATCGTTCTTGTTAGACGGAATAGGATTGGTATTAGATATATAAGAAACCGTAGTAGGGGAACCACCATCAATGAGCATATAACCTACTGACATAATTTCTAAACCACTTTGTCTAATAAAAGGAGCACTCACTACATGGTGTCCAATAAGTAGTTCCGCATTACGACCAGATATTAAAGACAAGTATAAAAGTGCATCTGCCTTAGCAGTGATTTGATCTGGAGAACCTGGAAAAAGAATAACTGGAATAGATGACTGCTTTTTAATAGCGGCTACTGTTGTGTCTAGGGTATCGGTTACGACCAAGCTTCCTCCTACAAAAAAATAGTCCACTTTGGACTTTACGGCCAATTCAATAGTTTGGCTTAAACTCTCCTCACTAAGCTTGTCTGGGTCTATTAAAATAGCCAGTGCTTTTTTTGCATTTGCCTTACCTTCCTGTATGATATTGTATAGAGTATGCTTCATTTCTTTGACCCCCGTAAGGTGCAGCTTTTTATTGGAATCCTCAAAATTATCCAATTTAATTGTATGTATTGCAAGCAATCTGTATTTATTACTAAAAAAACCTAAAATGGGCAGGTTTTTTTTCTAAGAAACTAACACCCCTTGGGGATAAATCACGGAAATCAAGCCGGATAAGCTGTTTAATTTAATCCACATATCTTTTCCACAGCTGTTGATATTTCCATGCCTGCAATCTCGTTGTAGAAAGATATTTTCGTATACCCAAGAAGGTTTTTGAAAAACCTATTGGGATAACCCACTAACATCCAAAATAGATTAAAGACTATGGCTACTCCAAAAACAAAAAAAGGCTTAGAGTTTTCTCGCCGATTTACTAAAGAGAATGTTTCTCCATTCGATCAATTTGAATACGACTACAGAGATAGCGTAATCAAAAATCCTAACGGAGAAAAAGTATTTGAAATGACCAATGTGGAGGTACCGAAACAGTGGAGTCAAATTGCTACAGATATTCTTGCACAAAAATATTTTAGAAAAGCAGGTGTTCCACAACCAGATGGTTCATTAGGTCGTGAAACAACTGTGAAGCAAGTTGCACATCGTATGGCAAATTGTTGGAGAGTGTGGGGAGAGCGTTATGGTTATTTCGCAACAGAGAAAGATGCGCAAGTATTCTATGAGGAATTAGTATATAGTATATTAAATCAAGCATGTGTGCCTAACTCGCCACAATGGTTTAATACAGGATTGCATGAGAGCTATGGTATCACAGGGGGTGCACAAGGTCACTATTATGTAGATCCTACCGATAAAAAATTAAAAAGATCAACAAGTGCTTACGAGCGTCCTCAACCACATGCCTGTTTTATATTAAGTGTAAGTGTTGATTTAGTGAACGAAGGGGGTATCATGGATTTATGGACAAGAGAAGCAAGAATTTTTAAATATGGTTCTGGAGTAGGAACAAACTTCTCTCAAATTC
>JBEIIN010000094.1:0-6678 GCA_040380795.1 Sediminibacterium sp.
CAACAAATTTCTGGTGTCATTAATACCAATAATGTATTACCTATCTTGGAAGATTTTTTATTCGAAATAGAAGATAAAAAATTGAACATTATAGCGACTGATTTAGAAACAGTCATGCGCGTTCAAATGGAAGTAGAAAGCAAGGCGAATGGACGTGTATGTATTCCAGCAAAAATCTTAATTGATTCTTTGAAAAACATCGCAGACCAACCTTTGACTTTCAATATTGATAAGAACTATGCAGTAGAAATTACAAGCGATAATGGAAAGTATAAAGTGATGGGTGAAAACCCGGATAATTTTCCAAAAGAGCCTACAGCAGACGATACAACAGGTTTTAATATGACCAGTGGTGGTTTATTAACCGCAATCAACAAAACATTATTTGCTGTGAGCGGAGACGATTTGCGTCCTGCTATGACAGGTGTTTTCTTTGAATTAACAAAAGATAGCGTTCAGTTTGTAGCTACAGATGCACACCGTTTAGTGCGTTATAAAAGAACCGATACCAAGGCAAAACAAAACGCTTCTTTCATTGTGCCTAAAAAACCTTTGAACTTATTAAAGAATGCTTTGCCTGACAACGAAGACCCTATTACTTTAAGCTTTAACAATAATCATCTTTTTGTAGACCATGGCTCTACTCAATTAATTTGTCGATTAATTGATGCAAGGTTCCCCGACTATAAAGTGGTTATTCCTGCAGATAATCCTTACCGCTTAACAGTGAACAAGCATGATTTTCAAAATGCACTTCGCCGAGTGAATGTATTTAGTAATAAGAGCACCAATCAAGTGGCATTAAATATTACAGGTAATGAATTACAAATGGCTGCTCAAGATATTGACTTTAGCTTTGAAGGAAATGAGCGCATGAGTTGTGAATACAAAGGTGAAGACATTCAAATTGCATTTAATGCAAAATTTTTAATTGAAATGTTATCTGCTGCTGATACCGATGATATTTTCTTAGAACTCTCTACACCTAGTAAAGCCGGCCTTATCAAGCCTTCTGAACAAGCGCCAGGAGAGGATCTGCTCATGTTGGTAATGCCTTTAATGCTAAATAGCTAAAATAATCCCTACCCTATAAAGTGTTTGTTTCTAATCGCTTTAATAATAGAAACCCGGTGGCCCAATCAATGGAACATCGGGTTTTTTTATTTACATTTATACTATAAATAAACGACCATGCTAGACTTATTTAAAAACTATTTCGAACATATACCAAGTGCACACAGGGCCTTGCTATTAGCAGGGGGCATCAGTTTTTTCTGGTTAGTAGAAATTGCAGTACCCTTATTTAATTTTAAATACAATAAGTTCAAACACGCGGGCCTGAATTTCTTTTTTACATTCACTACTATTGTCATTAATTTTTTGTTCGCACTTGTAATGGTAAAAGTAAGTGACTGGACAATAGCTGAAAACTTTGGATTACTTCATATTATTCAATTAAGTCCTTGGGTGGAAGCTATTGTGGGTTTATTATTATTAGATTTTATAGGAGCCTATTTAGTACATATGATAGAACATAAAGTAAAATTTTTATGGAAATTTCATATGGTGCACCATGCCGATACACAGGTAGACACGACTACAGGCAATAGACATCATCCGGGTGAGTCGGTGGTAAGAGCTTTATTTGCTATTCTAGCTGTATTTGTTTTAGGTACACCTATTTGGATAGTGATGGTATATCAAAGTTTAAGTGTGGTACTTACTCAATTCAATCATGCGAACATTAAAATTCCTAAATGGTTCGATCAAAGTTTTGGTTACATAATAGTATCTCCTAATATGCATAGAATACATCATCATATTACACGACCACAAACCGATAGCAATTACGGAAATATATTTTCTTTTTGGGACCGTTTATTAGGTACTTATAATTATACACCTATGAATGAAATTGTTTATGGTTTAGATGTAATGGACAATTCTAAAGATAAGTCCTTATCGTATCAACTAAAGGCGCCCTTTGACAAATCGATAAAATCAGATTACTAATCCAGTTTTAAAAAGATAATTAAGCTAAAAAAATGATTAAAATTGGAGCTTTTATACCGGCCCGCTATGCGGCGACTCGTTTTCCCGCAAAACTAATGCAGGCCCTGGGCGATAAAACAGTGATTAGACATACCTACGATAATACAGTGGCAACAGGCCTTTTCAATGAAGTATATGTGGTAACCGATAGTGAAATTATATTCAATGAAATTACTTCGTATGGGGGCAAGGCCCTTATGAGTAAAAAAGAACATGAAAGCGGATCAGATAGAATTGCAGAAGCGATAGAACATTTAGATATTGATATAGTGGTGAATGTACAAGGAGACGAACCCTTTGTAAAAAAAGACCCCCTTGAAAAACTAATTGCTGTTTTTAAAGATGATAAAGTGCAAGTGGCTTCACTTATGCAAGTATTAACCCATACCGATTTAATTGCAGATCCTAATTATGTAAAAGTAGCTGTAGATAAAAATATGCATGCACTGTTTTTTTCACGCAGCGTTATTCCTTATGCAAGAAATACCGAAATAGCCATTCCTTATTACGAACATATTGGGGTCTATGCATTTAAAAAACAAGCCCTACTTAATTTTACAAACTGGCCAATGTCGCCACTAGAGGCTGCTGAAAAAATTGAATGCCTTCGTTATTTAGAAAATGGTGTTTCTATTAAAATGGTAGTAACAAATTATATGGGCATAGAGATAGATACCCCAGAAGATTTAATTAAAGCAGCGAAACTATTATAACGCTTACTTTTAAAATAAGTAGTTTCAAAATAATTATTTTCAAAAAAAATTATCATCGTAAATATTAATAAGATTGTAACTTTAATAATAGTAAAAAAATACATATGCAGTTTCGTAATTTTAAAATGGTTGACTATGTGGTCTTTGGTCGTGGTTCTTTTAATCAAGTAGATGAAATCATTGCCCCACATCGTAAGGGCGACTATCCAATGATATTTTTTTTAGATCATTTTTTTGTGGGCAAACCACTAGCCGGTAGAATACCCTTAAGAGGGAAAGATAAAATTGTATATGTTGATGTTACGCATGAACCCAAAACAAAACAAGTAGATGCGCTAGCAGCTGAATTAAAAGCAGAGTTTGGAGAAGTGAGTGGTATCATCGGTATTGGTGGCGGTTCTACTTTAGATTTAGCCAAAGCGGTTGCTTTAATGATGACCAATCCCGGTTCTTCTGCAGACTATCAAGGTTGGGACTTAGTAAAACAAGCAGGTGTATATAAAGTAGGTATTCCTACCTTAAGTGGAACAGGTGCTGAAGTAAGTCGCACCACTGTATTAACTGGGCCTACACGTAAGCTAGGCATGAATTCGGACTTTACTCCCTTTAATCAAATTGTTTTGGATCCTGAATTAACAAAGAACGTTCCGGCCAATCAACGTTTTTATACTGGCATGGACTGTTATATTCATTGCATTGAAAGTTTAGAAGGCACATTTTTAAATGAGTTTAGCAAAAGTTATGGAGAAAAGGCTTTAGACCTTTGTCAAAAAATATTTGTGCAGAAGGATAAATGGGATGAAGAAAGTGATGACCAATTAATGATGGCTTCTTTTGCAGGGGGTATGAGCATTGCCTATAGTCAAGTGGGCGTAGCACATGCGGTTAGCTATGGCCTTAGTTATTTATTAGGCACGAAGCACGGTATTGGTAATTGTATTGTTATGAATCATTTGGAAGAATATTATCCAGCAGGCGTAGCAGAGTTTAAGTTTATGGTTGAAAAAAATAAAATTGAAATTCCTACGGGTATCTGTGCTGGATTAACGGAAGAACAATTTGATACCATGATTAATGTATCTCTTGGCATGAAGCCTTTATGGGAAAACGCATTGGGCCCTAATTGGGAGAGCAAGATCAGTCGGGAAAAATTGAGAGCACTTTACGGAAAGTTATAAAATTTTGAACAAAATCATAAGAGGGTATATTTAGAAGGCCTTATATTTAACTAAGGCCTTCTAAATTACTACTCGGCTTCTGCTACTACTTCTTTTACTTCTGGAATCATGCGCTTCATCATGCCTTCAATACCTGCTTTTAAAGTAACCATACTAGAGGGGCATCCGCTACAAGAACCTTGTAACATTAAATTTACGATGCCGTCGTTATAACTTTTAAATTGAATCGCACCGCCATCCATTTCTACTGCGGGCTTTACATAATTTTCTAATAATTCTTTAATACGCTTCACTATATCGTTATCATCTGCGTTAACAGTGTTGCTAGCTTCTTGTTTCATTTTAGCTACCTCTTCTTCATTCACCACTATGCCACCATTTTCTAAATATTCTTTTAAGAAAGTTTTAATAGTAGGGATGACGTCCTGCCAGTCATCTTGTTCTGTGTTTTTTGTAAGCGTTACAAAATTACTTGCTATAAAAACACTTTTAATAAAAGGGAAACTAAATAATTCTTTAGCAAGTGGGGAAGCGAAGGCTAGGTTTTCGTCTGCAATGTCAATACTTTTTCCAGGATACAAAAGCTTGTTGGCCACAAACTTCATCGTTTCTGGATTAGGAGTCATTTCGGTATAGATACTTACAATGGTATTGCCTGTGGTAATCATAGTTTCAATTTTTAATTCAATGCGTTTTAAAATTCAACGCAGTACAAAAATAATCAAAAAGCCTTGCTGGAAGAGGGCTTTGGGCTAATTGGACCTTTATTTTTCCGATATCGAAAGACTTTTAAGGTATAATACTAAGCTTGGCGTAGTTCAGCATGATCTTTTTCTCGCCATTTTTATCAAAAAGGATAATGGCAATAGGGTTATGGGCCGAACCTTCTATTTCTTTAATTACCCCAAATCCAAATTTTTGATGCTCAATTTTATTGCCTGCCTCAAGTGCCGAAGGATCACAGGCGGTAAAATTAGCCGAAGGGATATGGTTTTTATTTAAAGTATGGGGGGCCACGACAGGCAGGTAACTAGGTTTGGACCCCTCCGCTTTTTTACTGCTTTCGCCTTGCATTCTATCATAGGCCGATCCCCATCCACTAGATTGATTTCTTGCTCCACCACCAGAACTACTCTTGTCAATTTGCTCTTCTGGCATTTCATCTATGAAACGGCTAGGATCGTTTTGTACTAATTGACCATATCTATAACGCGTGTTGGCATAGGTTAACCATAAATGTTTTTTAGCTCTCGTAACCGCAACATAAAATAATCTTCTTTCTTCTTCTAACTCTTCTCTGGTATTTACACTCATGCCGCTAGGAAATAAAGATTCTTCCAGCCCCACTAAAAACACACAGGCAAACTCTAAACCCTTGGCCGCATGTACCGTCATTAATTTCACCGTGTCCTCATTGCTGTTATCATTATCGGCATCGGTGATTAAAGTAATTTGTTGTAAATAAGATCCTAAACTTTTATCGCCTAATTCTCCATCGTCATTGCTTGGGCTTTCGGTCCACTCTTTAATAGAGTTTAATAATTCTTGAATGTTTTCATAACGCGCCAAACCTTCGGTAGACTTATCATTAAATAATTCTTTTACTAAATTAGTATGCTTGCCCACTTGCACGGCTACATCGTAGGCATTGTGTTTAGTAAGTTGATTTTGAAAATACTTAATCATGGTCACAAACTCTTCAATAGCGGTGAGTGTGCCTGCTTTAAATCCAAAGCCTTTTGCTTTTTCTAATACTTCAAAAAAAGTAATGTTTTGTTCACCTGCTATGACCAAACATTTTTCCATGGTGGTTTTTCCAATGCCTCTTGCAGGATAATTAATAATTCTTTTAAGTCCTTCTTCGTCCTTGGTATTGGCAATAATTCTTAGATAAGCAATATAATCCTTCACCTCTTTTCTTTGATAGAAGCTAAGCCCACCGTATATCTTATAAGCAATGCCTGTTCTTCTTAAGCTTTCCTCGAAGGACCTACTTTGTGCATTCGTTCTATATAAAATAGCAAAGTCTTTATTGTAAAAATGATTTCTTAATTTATTTTCTTGAATGGCGTCGGCTATATATTTACCTTCGTCATTATCGGTCATGGTGCGCACCAATTTTATTTTATCCCCTGTTTCATTTTCAGTCCATAACTCTTTAGGAATTTGTCCAACATTATTTTTAATGACATGATTCGCTACACCAATAATGGATTGACTACTTCTATAATTTTGTTCCAGCTTCACCAGCTTTACGTCGTCATAGTCTTTTTGAAATTGTAAAATATTTTCAATGGTCGCACCGCGGAAACTATAAATACTTTGTGCGTCATCTCCCACTACACATAAATTTTCATGCACGGCTGCTAGTAATTTGGCAATTTGATATTGTACGGGATTGGTATCCTGATACTCATCAATTAAAATATATTTAAACTTATGTTGGTACTTGTGTAAGACTTCTGGAAAATTTTGTAATAGCTCATGCATTTTAAAAAGCAAATCATCAAAGTCCATCGCACCGTTTTTAAAACAGCGTGCCGCATAACTTGCATATATTTCTGCGATGGCGGGTCGGTTCTATCTTGCATCTTCCTGCTTTAAAAAAGTATCCATTGCGTATTCAGCGGGGCCTACTAATGCATTCTTGGCACCAGAGATACGATTATGTACAATATTGGGTTTGTATAATTTATCGTCTAAACCCATATCGTTCACTACTGCTTTTATCACAG
>JBEIIN010000095.1:0-6635 GCA_040380795.1 Sediminibacterium sp.
GCTATAGATAAGCAGCTATGGGCCTATAGCCCTCAAAATAACCAAGGAAATTTTGACAAAGCCCTGATGCCATTATTAAATAATTACCAAGAATTATTAAAAGGGGTAGCGGCAGGTGATACCGCCTATATTTTCAATGCCACAAAAAGACTCATTCAATTAACCGATTCATTCCCTGCAGCTGCCATTAGTTTTAAAGATAGTTTATTGCATGAGCAGGCTAAACAATCACTCAATAATATCAATGCTGAATTACAAGGCTTAATGGCTGAACAAAGTTTGCCCGCGCTAAATATGGCCACACATATGGTGTCTATTCAGTTTTTGAATTTACTAGCCACAGTGGGTTATCAAGGAAAGAATATTTATGTATTCAATGTACAGGATGAAAAACTAGAAGATGGAATGATTTGGTTTGGATGGAATAAGACAAGTAATGATCCCTATCATTCCAACAGAAAAGGCGAAATAGTGGCGCAGCAGTTATTACAAGAATAAGGCTATTGACTTGGTTTTTTTAGTTCAAAAATAATCATGGCATTTACACTTAAAGTAGAAGTAATATATAATTCTTGTCTACTCGTTCCATCTTTTACGACCATGAGTGCAGTATTGGGAGGCACCGTGCCTAAATTATGTGCCACAATAATAATTTCATGACGGTTATTGTCTTTATTGAAATTGACATCAAAATGAGTAGCCTTGTAGCTTAATCTTTTATTTTCTAGTAATAAATTTTTATTATCAAAAACCATAATGGTATCGTTGTCAATAGTGCCATTATCGTATAAGTCAATGCTAATGGAAGAGCTATTGACAATGACTTGTTTAACTAATTTATTTTCTCTACCTACTAAAACCCAAGGCAGTATTTGGCCAGAAGACTTAGTGGCGCTAGTATTTGGGCTAGCGCTGGTTTCATTAACAGCTGGTGCTTTAGTATTTTCTTGTAAAGCATTCACTGCGTTGGTTGGAGTAGAAACTGTTTGAATAGAAGTGCTAGTAGTATTTGATTGAATAGGATTTGCTTGTGAAGCGTTTGACTTTGTGGTAGTATTTGGTTTTGTTGTATTTGTTAATTTAGAAGTATTCGTCTGATGGGTCTTAGTAAGTACTTGTTTTACTATTGCTATTTGTTTAGCAGGTTTAGTTTTTTTTTCTTTGGCTATAATTTTATTTGCAGTAGCAGTTTTAGGATCTGCTGTTTTTGCAGTAAACTCTTTTACAATAGGACCTTCTTTTTCTAAATATACTTTTCCGCCGCCACAATCTTTTCCAGAGATTTCGTTAGTAGCGGTATAACTACCTTCTAGAATTTCATAACCTCTCACCACTCGGTAGTTCAAAAAATTAGACATTAAGCAGGCTTCAAAATTTCCCACTAATTTTTTCTTATTTAAACTTGTTTCTGTAATACTTACTAGTTGCGCATTTTCCGAATGCATTCCAGTTGCCAAAGCATTGGCTGTAAAATTATTGGAGATTTTAGAATAGGTGCTGGCTGTTAGGGTATGGTCGGGGTTTTCTTTAATAACAATTTCATAGGTAACAATTCTACCATCGAGGTCTCGACTAGGGGTAAAATACCCTTTCCATTTCCCAGTAAGGTCTTGGCCCATAACTAGGGTGGGTATGCATAAGGGTAATAATAAATATACTAAGCGGCGCATATTACAAAGCTATGTATAAAATATGAACCGCATTTGTTACCTTTGCGGACATATATTATAGTTAAAAAACATGGTTCAAATTCAATTTCCAGACGGCGCAGTTCGTTCCTACGAGAAAGGGATTACTGCATTAGGTATCGCTAAATCTATCAGTGAAGGATTGGCAAAAAAAGTATTGGCAGCTTCAGTCAATGGAGAGGTATATGATGCTACGCGAGCTATTAACGAAGACGCGGCCTTAAAATTATTAACCTGGGACGATGCCGATGGTAAAAATACCTTCTGGCATTCTTCTGCGCATTTATTAGCAGAGGCGGTAGAAATGCAATTTCCAGGTGCTAAATTTTGGGTAGGACCTGCATTGGAGAAAGGCTTTTATTATGATATTGATTTAGGAGATAAAACCATTAAGGAAGAAGATGTTTTATTGCTTGAAAAAAAGATGAATGAATTAGCTAAGCAAGCCAACGCTTACATTCGTAAAGAAATGTCTAAGGCAGAAGCAACCGCTTATTTCACAGAGAAAAAAGATGAGTACAAATTAGATTTATTATCGGGATTAGAGGACGGCAGTATTACTTTTTATTCTCAAGGTGCCTTTACCGATTTATGTCGTGGACCACATATTCCCAATACTAGTTTTATTAAGGCTATCAAAATTACCAATATCGCAGGAGCGTTTTGGAAAGGCGATGAAAAAAATAAAATGTTGACAAGGGTATATGGAATTACTTTCCCGAATCAAAAAGAATTTGATGAATATTTATTGCTTTTAGAAGAAGCGAAAAAAAGAGATCACCGTAAATTAGGAAAAGAATTAGGCATTTATACCATGGATGATGATGTAGGGCCTGGCCTTCCTTTATGGATGCCGAACGGAACTATTATTATTGAGGAGTTAGAAAATTTAGCAAAGCAAACAGAAGAGGATGCAGGCTACAAGCGAGTAGTGACGCCACATATAGCCAAAGAGAGCATGTACATTAAAAGTGGCCACTTACCTTATTATCAAGATAGTATGTTCCCTCCGATGGAATTAGATGGGACCAAATATTATTTAAAAGCGATGAACTGTCCGCATCATCATAAAATTTTTGATGCAGAGCCGAAGAGTTATAAAGACATGCCACTTCGTTTAGCGGAGTATGGAACTTGTTATAGATATGAACAAAGTGGAGAGTTATTTGGATTGATGCGTGTGCGTTGTTTGCATATGAATGATGCGCATATTTATTGTACTAAAGAACAATTTGCACAAGAGTTCAGAGCGGTGAATGAAATGTATTTAAAGTATTTCAAAATTTTCGGCATTGATAAATACGTAATGCGTTTAAGTTTACATGATCCTAAAAAATTAGGACAGAAATATATTAACGAGCCAGAACTTTGGTTAGAAACTGAAGCCATGGTGCGTGCGGTATTAATTGAAACAGGAACACCTTTTGTAGAAGTGCAAGATGAAGGTGCTTTCTACGGACCAAAAATTGATGTGCAAATTTGGAGTATCATTGGAAGAGAATTTACACTAGCTACCAACCAAGTCGATTTTGCACAAGGCAAAAGATTCAACTTAAATTTCACCAATAAAGACAACGAGCCTGAAACACCTTTAATTATTCACCGTGCTCCATTAGGAACACATGAGCGTTTTATTGGATTTTTATTAGAACATTATGCAGGTAAGTTTCCAGTTTGGTTAGCACCATTGCAAGTGAAAATTTTACCTATTAGTGATAAGTTTATGCCATATGCCGAGCAGGTGTTTGCAGCATTTAAAAAAGCAGGGGTGAGGGTGGAAATTGATGACAGAAATGAAAAAATTGGAAAGAAGATTAGAGATACTGAAATCATGAAAGTGCCTTATATGCTGGTGATTGGTGAGAAAGAAGTTGCTGAAAATAAGTTATCTATAAGACGTCAAGGAAAAGGCGATCTAGGGATGCTAGACAAGGATTTATTCCTAAATCAGGTACTAGAAGAAATCAAAGAAAGATTAGCGCCTATATCATAACAAAGACTATCTTTACAAAACTTAATAAACGTTTAATTACTTAATGGCATTACCGAACAGAGGACCCAGATTTAACCCAAGGTTTCAAAGACAACAAGAACCAGAGCATCGAATTAATGATCGTATTCGAGTTCCACAAATCAGATTGGTTGGAGACAACATCACAGTGGGTGTATACAACACTCAAGATGCGCTGAAAATAGCTGCGGACCAAGGTTTGGACCTAGTGGAGATTTCTCCAACTGCCGATCCCCCAGTATGTAAAGTCATAGATTATAAGAAGTTCCTTTACGAGAAAAAGCGTAAAGAAAAAGAGATGAAGGCGAACTCTAAACAATCTGAGATTAAAGAGATTCGTTTTACGCCAGGTACCGATGACCACGATTTTGATTTCAAAGCAAAACACGCAGAGAAATTTTTACAAGACGGCAATAAGGTGAAAGCCTATGTTCAATTTAAAGGTCGTGCCATCATGTTCCAGGACAGAGGTCAACTACTTTTATTGAAATTTGCAGAGCGTTTAGCCGAGGCAGGAACTTTGGAAAGTATGCCTAAATTAGAAGGAAAGAGAATGTTTGCTATTTTCCAACCTAAAGCAGGCGGGAAGAAGAAGCCTACTTCTTAGTTCGGATATTGATTTAAACTATTGATTTTCAACCTATTTATACAATGAGTCATCCCAATATATGGAATGGCTCATTTTTTTTGCCATCTCGTCATTTGCACGTACCTTCGCCATCCATTTCCCACAAGGCTCAACAAGTGCACTGCCTGAGCAGCGCCGCCAGTAGGGAGTAATCGTAAAGATTATATAATGCCAAAAGTTAAAACTAACTCGAGCGCGAAAAAGCGTTTCAAAGTTACAGGAACCGGTGAAATCACCTTCCAAAAAGCCTTCAAAAGACACATTCTTACCAAAAAATCTACAAAGCGCAAAAGAGCGATGAGAAAAAAAGGACTTGTTGGGTCAACTAACAAAGACTTCGTTCTTCGTTTATTAAGATTGAAAGGATAGATTCAAAGAACAGTCAAACACTTAACCAAGTAAGGTTTATTTAAACAAAATTTAATTCACCGGATCCGATCAACAACTTGATAAAACAGGATTCAAAAAAATATTAATTATGCCACGTTCAAAAAATGCCGTTGCATCTAGAGCAAGAAGAAAAAAGATATTCGAACAAGCGAAAGGTTTTTATGGTAAGCGTAAAAACGTTTATACCGTTGCCAAAAACGTATTAGAGAAAGGTTTAACTTATGCTTATGTAGGTCGTAAGTTGAAAAAGCGTGAGTACCGTACTTTATGGATTGCGCGTATTAATGCAGCAGTACGTGAAGAAGGTCTTACTTACAGCCAATTCATTAACCTTTTAGCAAAGAAAGGATCTGATTTAAACCGTAAGGTTTTAGCAGACTTAGCAATGAACGAGCCAGCAAGCTTCAAAGCCTTGGTTCAATCTGTGAAGTAGTTCCATTCTCAAAATTTTAAAAATCCTGCTCCGACATTGTCGAGGCGGGATTTTTTGTTTTCGCCCATTCTTCCGCCAAATTCCCGCCCAAAATTTCCATCCCCAATATCCAACCAAATAACTATTTTTGTTCTCTAAAAATAACAAGCTAACAACCCTGTTTTAAAATGAACAATACCTACACCTCGTTGGTTAATCAAACCTTTCATTTTCCCCAAGAAGGTTTTGATGTGGATGATAATGGTTATTTACAATTTAATGGAGTGGATCTTAAAGCCATTATTGAAAAACATGGCACTCCCTTAAAGTTAACTTACTTGCCTAAAATAGGCATGCAAATTAAAAAAGCCAAGCAAATGTTTGCAGCAGCTTTTAAGAAACATAAGTACGAGGGAGAATATTTTTATTGTTATTGCACCAAGAGTTCTCACTTTTCGTTTATTGTAGAAGAAGCATTAGGCCATAATGTACATTTAGAAACTTCTTTTGCATATGATATTGATATCATTAACCAATTATATAAGCGTAGAAAAATCAATAAAGAAATTTTCATTATTTGTAATGGCTATAAGCAGAAATTATACATGAGTAGAATTTCTAAATTAATTAATACAGGTTTTAAAAATGTAATACCCATTTTAGATAATAAAGAAGAGTTACAATTTTATAAACGTAATACCAAGGAGCCTTTTAAATTAGGCATTAGAGTAGCCTCAGAGGAAGAGCCTAGTTTTCCTTTCTATACTTCACGCTTAGGGATCAGGGCTAAGGATATTCTTGAATTCTATGTAGATGAGATTGAGGGGTATGAAGATAAGTTTCAATTAAAAATGCTTCATATCTTTTTAAATAAAGGCATTAAAGATGATATCTATTATTGGTCTGAATTAAACAAGATCATCAACTTGTATTGCCAGCTTAAAAAAATATGTCCTGAATTAGATTCTATAAATATTGGTGGTGGTTTTCCTATTAAGCATTCATTAGGGTTTGAATATGATTATCAATTCATGATAAATGAAATTGTATCCAATATTAAGAAGGCTTGTAAGAAGGCAAGAGTGCCTATGCCAAATATTTATACCGAGTTTGGAAGCTTCACAGTGGGAGAGAGCATGGCGCATATTTACAAGGTACTTGCTGAAAAGAAACAAAACGATAGAGAGTGTTGGTATATGATTGATTCTTCTTTTATTACCACTTTACCTGATACCTGGGGTATTGGTGAAAAGTTTTTGATGTTGCCGGTAAATAAATGGGAGAATGATTATCAACGTGTGGTTCTTGGTGGTCTTACTTGCGATAGTCATGATTATTATGATTCAGAAGAACATATCAATGAGGTATTCTTGCCTAAATTGAAAAATGACTTATTGGAAGATAAGGCCTAAGAGAATAATGAATCTTTATATTTATGATTTTTCCATACTGTGGCTTATCAAGATCAAATTAGTGGCTATGGAGGCATTAAGCATTGCTTGATAC
>JBEIIN010000096.1:0-6599 GCA_040380795.1 Sediminibacterium sp.
CATCCATTTTATTAAATCTTGTCATTTTACGCAGTCCCATTTGCACTGCAATATGATTCAACTGCTGTCTATTCACCATCTTGCTCCGCATCTCCGTTAAAAAACCTTCTCCTTTGTAGGGATATTTTTTAAATAGATAATCGGCTACCACAGCACTAATAATAGCGTCGCCTAAAAATTCTAGTCTTTCATTATTTTCTTCAGGATTCTCTCTAACCGACCTATGATTCAATGCAGTTTGAAAAAGTACAATACTTTTTGTTTGATAGCCAATAAGTGCTGCTAAATTTTTTTCAAAATCCGATTTTTTGAAAAAGGAAAGTAAAGTTTGTATTCTTTTCACTTTGAATTAGGCCTTGTATTTTTTTACAATCACACAGGCATTGTGTCCGCCAAATCCGAAAGTATTACTTAAGGCAGCATTCACTGTTCTTTTTTGCGCTGTATTAAAAGTAAAATTAAGGCGTTGATCTAATTCAGGATCGTCTGTAAAATGATTAATAGTAGGAGGAATAATATCATGCACCACTGCTTGAATACAAGCGATGGCTTCAATCACTCCTGCTGCACCCAAGCAATGACCCGTCATGGATTTAGTAGAACTAATATTTAAATCATAGGCATGCTCGCCAAACACTGCTGTTATAGCCTTGGTTTCAGCTATATCTCCTAATGGCGTGGAAGTACCATGTGTGTTGATATAATCAATATCGGATGGCTGCATTTCAGCATCTTTTAAAGCGGCTATCATTACATTTTTAGCACCTAATCCATCTGGATGTGGCGCTGTTAAATGATAAGCATCTGCAGTGGCTCCACCACCCACTACTTCACAATATATTTTTGCACCGCGTTTTTTCGCGTGCTCTAATTCTTCTAATATTAAAACGCCGGAAGCTTCTCCCATGATAAAACCATCTCTGTCTTTATCGTAAGGACGACTCGCTGTTTTAGGATCGTCATTTCTTTCACTCATTGCCTTCATGGCATTAAAGCCACCCATACCCGCAATGCCTATCACCGACTCTGCTCCACCGGTAACAATAATATCGGCCTTGCCTAATTTTATATTGTCCATAGCAGTGACAATAGCATTGGTACTAGAAGCACAGGCACTTACAACTGCAAAGTTGGGTCCACGAAAACCATGCTTCATAGAAATTTGCCCAGCGGCAATATCTAATATCATTTTAGGAATAAAAAACGGATTGAATCTTGGTGTGCCATCTCCTTGTACAAAATTGGTTACTTCTTCAGTAAAAGTGGTTAAGCCTCCAATACCACTTGCAAAAATAACACCCACTCTATCGTGGTCAACATTGTCTTTGGTAATACCAGCATCTACCACTGCTTGGTCACTAGCAACGAGTGCAATTTGAGCAAAGCGGTCTAATTTTCTAGCTTCTTTGCGGTCCATAAATTCAATAGGATCAAAACCCTTGATTTCACATGCAAATCTTGTCTTAAACTTAGAAGCATCAAATTGTGTTATCATATCTGCACCCGATACACCATTGACTAAGTTTTCCCAGTAAGAAGCTAGGTTATTTCCAATAGGTGTTAAAGTACCAATTCCTGTAACTACAATGCGTTTAGTTTGCATGTTAATGGTTTTAAAATAAGAATCCGCCTTTAAAGCAAAGGCTCAAAAAGGCGGATTTAAATATGCCGATGATTCAGCTTGAAATTACTAAATGAATTTAGTTATTTCGCGTGCTCTTCTAAATAAGCAACAGCTTGACCAACGGTAGTAATAGTTTCTGCTTGTTCATCAGGAATTGAAATGTTGAATTCTTTTTCAAATTCCATAATTAATTCAACTGTGTCCAAAGAATCTGCTCCCAAATCATTTGTAAAAGAAGCGGCACTTGTAACTTCTGCTTCATCTACACCTAATTTGTCAACGATGATTTTTTTAACTCTTGTAGCGATGTCTGACATTGTAAATAGTTTTTGTTTACGGCGCAAAAATATACTTTTTGTTAAAAACGAGGTATTTTATTTGCCTTTTTGTTTACACATTTTGAAGTACCCCTACAAGTTAGGCCTATTTTGGGCTTTTTAGGGCTTTCCTAAGCTAGAAATAGGTTAAATAGAGGGTTTTATAGGCCTATTTATAAGCGAACAATTAGTAGTAAAATGGGGGATTTCAATAGATATAAATAGTAAAAAGTGGATAACCTTAGTTAAGTACAATTCATTAAAGAATGAATAAGCGTTTATTTCTTCTTTAAAATAGCCCTTAATGTTTGCTTTGTCTCGAGGGTCATATTATCATTGGGAATAATAAAGAATGTTTTAGGACCAAAATAAATATGAAAAAAATGAGGGCTTTCGAAATAATGGGATACTTCTTCCCAGTTCCAAGCCGCCTCACCTTGCAAGGATTGCAAACTTGCCTTTTGGTTGTCAAAACTAAAATCCCAGTCATAGGTAAACAAGGCTGTTTTTTTATAAAAAATATTGGGCATCAGATACCAAAATAAAAGTAGCAGTACCACCCAAAGTATCGAGCCTAATAAAAATAGTTCTGGTCTAATTTTTTTTAAGAATAATAAAATGCCTGTGAGTATGGCATATACATTCACCACAATCATTAATGTTTTAATTTCTGGTTGCTTTATAAAATGATAACGCAAGGCTTCTAATACCTGTGCTTTTTGATAACTGACTTCGATAGACATGAATGAACGTATTGTTGAGCTTAGACGAAGATACAGCCCTTTTCAATTCATCGCAAAACCGCGCAAAACATAAGTAACCTTTTTGTAAAATTTTTACTCGTTATTTTCTAACGCTTAAAACCTATAGCCAAAACCTAGGCTAATGGTATAGTCTGCAAATGCAGCATCGCCTCTATGAAATACTTTAGTATCGTTGGTTCTTAAAATATCTGGATAGCTTTGAGGTCTTTCTCTTCTAATGGCCACTGGCGCATACAAATAGAAGTTGAATTTTTTATACCTATAATTAGCACCTGGTTCTATAGCCAATACATTACCAGGTCTTCTAAATCCAGTATTATCTCCTATTAGATCTTTTGCAGGAATACATTCATATCGCGCACCCATTGAAAGGGTAAAGGCATTGGATGTCCAGTTCGTACCTGCTCTTAATAAATATTGGTCTGGCACACTCATTACATCTGAAGTATACTTAATGGCAGTTGCAGAAGCAATACCCCCTCTTGCAGTACTTACCCCGTTATTTCCTTTTGGATTAATTAAATAGTAGGCATTACCATAAACACTGAATGCATTATTTAAATGTCTGAAGGCGTTTAATTCAAGTGTTACCCCCCAGCCCCCATCACCCAATTGTATAGATTGATCCACTGGTCCTTTTCTAGTTAAAATATTATTACCTAATTTATAATTATAAATATCTTCAGCTTTATAATTACCCGTTGGCATTTTAAGACCAATGCCACCTAATAAATTACCCTTCGCTCCTGGCCTTGGTGCAATAAGCCATTTGTAAGCAGTTAATCTTATATCTCCTATGCCTTGAGAAAAAGTAGCAAAACGTGGATTACCCTTGGCACTACCTACATGCTCATACAAAGAACTTCTTTCATTATATAATAATGGAAGATCAAAACCAATACTCCATTTTTCATTGAGTTTTCTCACCAAAAAAATATCCATGGTGCGACTAAAATTTCTAACATCAGTTGATTCAGCTACTCTTTGGGTTTGTTCGTCAGTGCCATTAAAATGTTTATAGGATTTAAAATAGCGGCCATTGATATTGAGGTCCCATTTAGGTTCCACCATTTTTTGAGCATTACTATCATGCATCATTCCATTCATCGTACCATGCATCATAGAATGTTCCATCGTATTTAACCCACCCACCGTTCTAATAGCCACACAACCCTGTGCGCTTAATTTTACAGAGCTGCCTATTACTAAAAGGAAGGCTGCGAGCAGCTTTATTTTGAATGAAATATTTTTCATTAACCCGAAAATTTATAATTACTGAAAGGCAAATATAGGGTTAAATTATTTTATATAAAACAAGGTCAATCTAGTATGTCTGTATAATTAGTTATTACTACTTACCAATACAGAACTTAGAGAAAATAAAATCTAATTGGTCTTCATTGGTAATTTGTCCGGTAATGGTTCCTAGATAATGTAAGGCTTGATTAATATCAATGGCTAGTAAATCCCCAGTAGCATTATTGGCAAGTCCGGTTTCAATATCTACAAGGGCGTATAATAATTTTTTAAGCACAGTGGCATGTCTTGCATTGGTCACAATAGTGCCTTCTTTGTTTAAGCCATCTCCAACTACTTTTTGCGTAAGCATGGTTCTTAAAGCTTCGAT
Source organism: Sediminibacterium sp. (assembly GCA_040380795.1). Lineage (GTDB taxonomy): Bacteria > Bacteroidota > Bacteroidia > Chitinophagales > Chitinophagaceae > Sediminibacterium. The sequence goes on from JBEIIN010000096.1 coordinate 4,333, forward strand.
ATTTTTTTTATCCTTAGCGGCAATAAATATAACATCTTTCAATGCTTCATTATTTTGTAGGGATGGGTCAATACCCAAGTCTACTTTATTACCTACTAATATCATTTTATCATTGCCTATGGCTGTTTGCCAGTCAATAATTTGCTTTGCCGTCGTGGCACTTGCATCAAATAAAGCAATAACAATATCCGCTTGCTCTATTTTTTCAATACTCTTGTCTATACCCATTTGTTCAATCAAATCGGAAGTACTACTTCTTATACCTGCTGTATCAATTAATTTATATAATACACCTTCAATGGTAAGATACTCTTCAACTGTATCACGTGTGGTGCCAGGTATTTCACTTACCAAGGCTCTATGCTCGTTTAATAATGTATTTAATAGTGTCGACTTTCCTGCATTCGGTTTTCCTACTATGGCTACCTGTACTCCATTTTTAATAACATTGCCTAGCTTAAAAGAATCGTATAATAATTGTGTCTTTAATTGTAATTGCGCTACTAATTTTTCTAATTCTTTTTTATTGGCAAAGGCCACATCTTCTTGAGAAAAATCTAATTCTAATTCTATGAGTGCTGAAAATTTTATTAATTTTTCACGCATCACTTGTAAGTCGGAAGAGAAACCTCCTTTTAAATTATAGAGGGCTGTTTTACGAGAAGCCTCTGTATTACTAGCAATTAAATCGGCCACCGCTTCGGCCTGTGTTAAATCTAGTTTTCCGTTTAAAAAAGCACGTTGGGTAAACTCACCTGGCTTTGCTAGCCTAGCTCCTTTTAAAATAAATAATTGTAGTAGGGAGTCTTGAATAAAGGGTGAGCCATGGCAAGATATTTCTACCACCTCTTCCCCTGTATAAGACTTAGGCGCTTTATATAAGGTAACCACGACTTCATCAATCACTTGCAAGTCGTCGATAATTTTACCAAAGTGTACCGTATGCGAAGCCTTTGCAGCTATATTCTTTTTAGAAAATACGGACGCAACTAGCTCAATGGATTTTGGACCACTAAGTCTTATAACAGCAATAGCCCCTAATCCTGGAGCAGAAGCGAGTGCTACTATTGTATCATTCCAAGTACTTAAATTTTCGCGCATAGAAAGCAAAGGTAAACTTTATACTAGAAAAAAGCCTCCTACCGAATAAACGGAAGGAGGCTTTATAATTATCTTAATTAAGAAAATGCTTAATCTTCAGATACAACAAACACAATGGCTTGTCTATGGCGGTAAATTACATTACGACCGTTCTGAACAGCTGGCTTCCATTTTGGACCTCTAGTAATTACACGTACAGCTTCATCCTTTGTACCATATCCAGGATCGTTCTCTGATTTTACATCACTAATTGAACCATCTCTAGCTACGACGAAAGAAATAACTACAGAGTATTTTCCAGCAGGTGCTCCATTTTCTACAGGTAAGTCTCTGTTTAAAGTTCTTTCCAAGTAGCGAACCCATCCTTGCTGTCCTCCAGGGAATTCAGCCGGAATTTGCACTACTGTAAAGATTTTATCAGTCTCTTCTTCTGCAACAGCCACTACTGATTCAGTAGGTGCTACTAAACCATCATCTTTGATACCTTCCTGATTGACTGCACCAATTTTTACGTCTTCTAATTTCTCTACTTCTTTAATCTCATCTTCTTTTTTCACTTCCTCATCTTTCACGATTTTAGGAGGTGTAAATTTAGCCATTTCCACTTTTGGTGGCTCTTGCTTTGGCGGCGGAGGTGGCGGTGGCTTTTTTTCTTGTGTCACATCTGTTAAAGAAACATCTGTAACAACTATCTCAGTCTTAGACTTCTTTGCAGAATTAGAATAGATAGCGCCAGCTGCTAATAAAACTGTAAAAGTAACCATTCCAATCAAGGCCTTTTTAAGACGATCATTGTATGTTTTCCTTAGCTCATAAGCACCGTACTCCTTAAACCTTCCCTCAAAAATGAGGTCCAGTACATTGGCGGTTAATATTTTATTTATGTCCATTTTTAAATGCTTTTAATTGCTAGAAGATTTTGCGTTCGCGTCTGATTTTTGAACCAATTGTTCTTCAATGTCAAAAATATCTACTAGTGCATATTTTTTTACTACGTTAATTGACATTTCATCTAAAATATCAATTACGTTTTTGTAATTACATTTTGAACTTGGCTTAATAACAATCACTAAATCCTTTTCAGGATCACTTGGGTCTTGTGCAATACTTCTTACTTGCACTTTCTTTTTCATGATTATATCACGAATAGAATTTTCGCCGTTATA
>JBEIIN010000097.1:0-6547 GCA_040380795.1 Sediminibacterium sp.
CAATAGACCCAAGAATAGATATACGCATAGTTATTAATTTACTTATTTTGTAATAAATAGAGTACCTAAGCTATTATATTTTAGGCAAAAAATGGAGAAAAAAGCCAAGAAAAGGATGAACTAAAGGCGTTCGATTATTCCGGCAATACCCTGACCACCGCCCACGCAGGCAGTCACTATGCCGTATTTCTTATTAAGACGCTCTAAATCGTTCAAAATTTGCACAGTTAATTTGCTGCCGGTGCAGCCCAAAGGATGGCCCAAGGCAATGGCGCCGCCATTAATATTGACTTTATTTGCATCTAAGTTAAGCGCTCTAATAACCGCTAAAGACTGAGAAGCAAAGGCTTCATTCAATTCAAATAAATCAATTTGGTCCTGTGTCATGCCCGCCTGCTTTAATACTTTTGGCACAGCCTCAATAGGACCAATGCCCATAATTCTTGGGTGCACTCCTGCAGAAGCGCAGTTCACTAATCGACCAATAGGCTTTAAACCCAAGGAGTTCATTAATTTTTCACTCATCACCATTACAAAACTAGAACCATCACTTGTTTGAGAGGAGTTACCTGCGGTCACAGAACCTTTCACTGCAAAAGCAGGTTTTAATTTAGCCAAGGCTTCAATCGTTGTATCTGCTCTTACACCTTCATCTGTATCTATGGTATACGTTCGATTGGCTCTTTTATTTTTTTCATTGATATAGGTTTCATTTATTTCAATAGGTAAAATTCCTTTTTTGAAATAACCATTATCAATGGCTTGTTTTGCTTTTTGATGTGATGCTAGTGCAAAGGCATCTTGATCTTCTCTTGAAATTTTATATTCATTGGCTACTGCTTCAGCAGTTAAACCCATCGATAAATAATAATCTGGTTCGTCCACTGTAATAGAATACGCTGGAACTGTTTTCCAGCCTGCGGTTGGGACCATCGACATCGATTCTGTTCCACCTGCAATAATACATTCCGCCATCCCTGTTCTAATTTTTGCAGTGGCCATAGCAATACTTTCTAATCCACTTGCACAATATCTATTAATGGTAATACCTGGCACTTCAATGCCTAAGGCTTTAGCTGCAATAATTCTTCCAAACTGTAATCCTTGTTCTGCTTCAGGAACTGCATTACCTACAATAACATCATCTACTAATTTTGGATCAACAGAGGGTAAAGTTTTCATCAAACCCTTGATCACTTCAATGGCTAATTCATCGGAACGCATGAACCTAAAACCACCCTTTTTACTTTTTGTAACAGCTGTTCTAAAGCCTGCAACGATATACGCTTCTTGCATAAAATATGAATTTTAACACCCTAAATGTAGTCATTTTTGTAAAAAGTTGTTTATGCAACTAAATATTTCATCGTAAATTTGTGGTATGCTATATTCATTGCTACGAAACAGCTTATTTGTGCTCCCTCCGGAAACTGCACATCATCTTAGTATGAGTGGTTTGCAATTGGCTCATTCCCTCCCTTTTGTAAAAAATCAATTAGCCAAACAATTCCAATACAATGCATCCGATTTATCTAAAACTTGCTTTGGTATTCAATTCCCCAACCCTGTAGGATTAGGTGCAGGCTTTGATAAAAATGCCGCTTATTTAGATGAATTAGAAATGCTGGGTTTTGGTTTTGTTGAAATTGGAACGGTCACCCCCAAACCACAAGCAGGAAATGCCCAACCTCGTTTATTTAGAATACCCGATCAAAAAGCATTAATTAATAGAATGGGTTTTAACAACGAGGGCCTAGAAATTATTGCCAAAAGATTAAAAGAAAGAAAAGCTAAAAATAATTCCCCCTTAATTATTGGTGGAAATATTGGAAAAAATAAAGTCACAGAAAATAGAGATGCCTGGAAAGATTATTGCACCAACTTTTTAGGCCTTGAAGAAGTAGTGGATTATTTTGTGGTGAATGTAAGTTCTCCCAATACACCAGGACTGCGCGAACTACAAGAAAAAGAATCTTTAAGAAAGATATTTTCAGAACTACAAAACTTAAATAAAAATAATAAACCTATTTTATTAAAAATAGCACCCGATTTAGAAACAAGTGCTTTAGATGATATTATTGCATTAACGCATGAAATAAAAATGGAAGGGCTTGTGGCAACCAATACCACCATTGATCGCAGCTTACTCAATACACTGAATCAAGAGAAAGCAAAAAAATTGGGCGCAGGTGGATTAAGTGGTCAGCCTCTATTAGAAAAATCAAATGAAGTATTAAAATATTTACATAAAGGCATCTCAGGTCGCATTCCAATTATTGCTAGTGGTGGAATATTCACAGGAGCCGATGCGCAGTCAAAAATAAATGCAGGCGCTTCCTTAGTTCAAATTTGGACAGGATTTATTTATGAAGGTCCCATGATTGTAAAAAATATCTGTCAACACCTAAGCGCCCATAAATAATTATGATCACTATTCAAGATTTTTGCTTTAGCGCTTTTCAAGAAAATACTTATGTTTTATACAATGAGTTCAAAGAAGCTATTATTATTGATCCAGGTTGCTATACCCGTATAGAAGAAAAAATATTAGCTGATTTTATTCATAAAGAAAATTTAAAGCCCACTTTATTATTAAATACGCATTGTCATTTAGACCATGTCTTTGGTAATAATTATGTAAGTGAAACCTATGGACTGACTGCACATATTCATCCCAATGGACAAATTGTTTTAGACCGACTACCGGAAGCTGCTGCTAAATGGGGGGCTCCTACAGAAGCCTATAAAGGGCCCATACAATATATTCAAGAAGGTGAAATGATTCAGTTCGGCAGCGACTCATTCAAGGTATTACTAACCCCCGGCCATTCCCCAGGTAGTGTTTGTTTCTATCACATCGAACAAGATTTTATGATTGGTGGAGACCTTATTTTTAAAGATGGCGTGGGTCGAACCGACTTGCCAGGGGCCAACCCCTTGGATTTAATAAAAAGTATACGCGAACAAATATTTCCTTTGCCTGATTCACTTACTATATATTCAGGCCATGGTCCTGAAACTACTTGGGGCAGAGAAAAAGAACATAACCCCTATATTAAATATATTGGCAGCCATTCTTAACCTATAAATAGCAGTTAGTTAACAATTTGATAATGTAAACCCCTTTGATAGATCTGACATATAAAGGGTAATTTCGCAGTAATAATTATGGAAGCACCTATAAAAATATTGATTGCAGACGACGAGCCTGATATTATTGAAATCATTAGCTTTCATTTAAATAAATTAGGTTACGAAGTAGCCACTGCTAAAGACGGCAGCGAGGCTATCGAAAAAGCAAACTCATTCGCACCAGACTGTATTATATTAGATGTCATGATGCCCAAAAGAACTGGCTTTGAAGTTTGTGAATATTTAAGAACGCAGAAACAATTTGACAAAACACTTATTGTATTACTTACTGCCTTAAACGATGAGGCTTCTCATATCAAAGGATTAGAATTAGGAGGGGATGATTTTATTAGCAAGCCGATTAGCCCTAAAGTATTAGTAAGTAGAATTACCGCCCTATTTAGAAGATTACAACCTACAGAATCAGATAAAAAAATTATTACTGCTGGCGATTTAATGATTGACATAAGCCAATATAAGACAGTCTTAAAAGGTGTCACGCATGTACTTGCCAAAAAAGAATTTGAACTATTATACTTATTAGCCGCACAACCTGGTCGCGTTTTTTTAAGAGGTGAGATTTTATCTCAGGTATGGGGCAACGATGTGATTGTGGGAGACCGCACCATTGATGTACACGTTAGAAAAATTAGAGCCAAATTAGGTATCGAATGTATCACCACTGTAAAAGGGGTAGGCTACAAATTCGATTATTAGATTTGATTATCTATTATTAAGAAGAATTGAATACCTTCATATTGCCTCTTTGAAGGAGGCTTTCATTTCATGTTTAAAGAAAAGAACTTAACACCCAAAGAGCTTGCAGCCTTAACTGCACTGCTACTGGCTTCACTGATAGCCTTGAGTATTTTCATGTTATTTTCTAATGTGAAATTGTGCATTACTTATTTTATAGTAAGTTTTATTATTATCTATTTTTTAATGGGCCAGCTTTTGGAATACTTTATTTATCGAAAAATAAAATTAATCTACAAACTTATTTCTCAAACCAAGGCGAGTAAAAGAGAAGAAGCTTATCAAAAATATATACTCCCTAAAAAAGGCATTGACGAAGTAAGAGATGATGTAGAACAATGGGCTGCCCAAAAGACAAAAGAAATTCAAGACTTACAATCCAACGAAGCTTTTAGAAAAGAATTTTTACAAAATTTATCGCACGAAATTAAAACGCCCATATTCGCTATTCAAGGTTATTTAGAATTATTGGGTGATGGCGCCATGGATGAACCCGTTACTGGCAAAAAATTTGTACAACAAGCGCAGTCAAATGTGCAAAGGCTGGTTCAATTATTAAGTGATGTAGATGCTATTACTAATTTAGAAATTAATAAAGATCCCATTTTAAAACAATCTTTTATTATTCAAGATATTATTAGCGAAGCGGTGAATAATTTAAGTGTAAAGTGGATCAAAAAAAATATTCAATTTCAATTTAAAAAAGGATCTGAATCCCCTATTTATGTTTTTGCAGATAAAAATAAAATTTATCAGGTCATCGTGAATATCTTATCCAATGCTACTAAATATGGTAAAATTGATGGCCAAATTACAGCCAGTATATATAAAATGGAAGATGAAAAAATACTCATTGAGATTGGTGATGACGGGATTGGTATTGATGAAGAACATCTTCCTCGTCTATTTGAAAGATTCTACCGTACCGATGATGCAAGAGCCCGCGAAATTGGAGGTACCGGCTTAGGACTAGCGATTTGCAAACATATTATTGAAGCACATGGAGAAACTATACATGTTAGAAGCAAGGCAAATGTGGGAACTACCTTTGGATTTACACTAGCAAGCAAAGCATAATTTTCGTTACTTTTGTTGCAAATATTTTCGAATGCAAACTATTCTTGTTACAGGCGGCACTGGCTATATTGGCGCTCATACCATTGTCGATTTAATTGAAAATGGTTTTGAAGTTATCTCTGCCGATAACTTATCGAGATCTTCTATTGATTCCTTAAAAGGCATTGAAAAAATTACAGGAAAAAAAATTAAAAATTACGAGATTGATTTGACCGATAAAAAAGCAGCTGAGCAAATTTTTATCGAACATAAAAACATTACAGGCATTATTCATTTTGCTGCCTATAAAGCAGTGGGTGAATCGGTTGAAATGCCGCTGGACTATTATCAAAATAATATTAGTTCTTTAATTAACCTTTTACAATTATCGGTTCAATACCAAGCCAAGCATTTTATTTTTTCTTCCTCTTGCACAGTGTATGGTAATCCAGACAGCATTCCGGTAACAGAACAAACGCCTTTACAAACAGCGGCCTCTCCTTATGGGGCTACTAAGCAAATGGGAGAAACCATTGTACATGATGCTGCAATAGCACATCCACTTTCTGCTATCTTACTTCGTTATTTTAATCCGGTAGGTGCCCACCCTTCTATTGCTATTGGTGAATTACCCATTGGTCGTCCTCAAAACTTAGTACCTGCTATTACACAAACGGCCATTGGCAAATTACCGAAGATGCAAGTGCATGGCAATGATTATGATACCCGCGATGGTAGTTGTATTCGCGATTATATTCATGTTTGTGATATTGCACATGCACATACTTTAGCCCTACAACTTTCTATTAAAGAAAATAAATTAAACCATTGCGATATATTTAATTTAGGTACAGGCAATGGCATTAGTGTACTAGAAGCCATTGAAGCTTTTGAAAAAGTATCAGGTGTAAAATTAAATTATGAGATTGGGCCAAGAAGAAATGGCGATATTGTCGCTATCTATGCCAACAACGACTACGCCGTAAAAAAACTAGGCTGGCATTGCAAATTTGACTTAAACGAAATGATGCGGACGGCCTGGGAATGGGAAAAAACTATTGCCTAACCAACATCTTCTCTGCATTCTCTGCTACTTGAAGGGCTTCAATAAATTCTTCTATCTCCCCATTTATCACGGCATCTAAGTTATAAGAAGTAACCCCTACGCGGTGGTCTGTGACTCTACCTTGTGGCCAATTATAAGTTCTAATTTTAGCACTTCTATCTCCAGTACTTACCAAGGTTTTACGATGTCTTGAAATTTCATCTTCTTGTTTACGCACTTGCTCTTCAAATAATTTAGTACGCATCATGGTCATGGCCTTTTCTCTATTGCCTAATTGAGAACGCTCTGTTTGACAAATAATAACCGTGCCCGTAGGTATATGCGTTAGCATTACTTTAGTCTCTACCTTATTTACGTTTTGTCCACCCGCACCACCACTTCGAGAAGTTTCCATTTTTACATCTGCAGGATTCAATACAAAATATACTTCCTCTGCTTCAGGCATAACGGCCACGGTAGCTGCTGAAGTATGCACACGACCCTGTGTTTCGGTACTAGGTACTCTTTGAACACGGTGTACGCCACTTTCAAATTTCA
>JBEIIN010000098.1:0-6477 GCA_040380795.1 Sediminibacterium sp.
AACAATATTAAGCATGAAAGCTGCTGATATCATCAAAACGGAAAAGAAAAAAGTACGATTAGATAAATACTTATGGTCTATCCGTATTTTTAAAACAAGGTCTCAGGCCACCGAAGCCATTGACAAAGGACGCGTTAAAATAAAAGGTGAGCCAGTGAAAGCTTCGCGTAATGTAGTAGTGGGGGATGAATACGAAGCAAGAACGGAACATAAAAACTGGGTCATTAGAGTAACCCAAGTTTTAGAAGGAAGACTGGCCTATGCAGAAGCCATCAAATATTATGAAGACCTTACCCCTGTTGAAGAATTAGAACGCGTGCGACAAGTGGCAGCATCTTTTCATACCGGTAAGCGTTTGAGTAAAATAGGAAGGCCTACTAAAAAAGACAGACGCGATTTAGGAGAATTATTAGATTAAGTAAAGTTCTTAGGATTCTTTTATCTTTACCATATGACCATTGAAATTTTAACAGTACTGCCAGAACTTTTAGCGAGCCCCTTTGAACATAGTATGATGAAAAGGGCGCAGGAGAAAGGTTTGCTCCATATAAAATTGCATAACCTCAGAGACTGGGCTATTAATAAACATGGCCAGGTGGATGACTACCAATATGGAGGAGGTGCTGGCATGGTAATGGTTTGCGAACCACTGGCCAACGCCATTGACCAATTACAAGAAGCAGGCAAGTTTGATGAAATTATTTTTATGACACCCGACGGCGAACGTTTTAATCAAAAGCAAGCCAATACCCTTTCATTACAAAATAGAATTTTAATTATTTGTGGACACTATAAAGGAATTGATCAAAGAATTCGAGACTTATATGTAACCAAGGAGATATCTATAGGCGATTATGTTTTGAGTGGCGGGGAATTAGCTGCTGCTGTGGTAGTAGACGCTATTGGAAGACTTATTCCCGGTGTATTAAATGATGAAACTTCAGCATTGACTGATTCTTTTCAGGATAATTTATTAGCCCCACCCGTTTTTTCTAGGCCTGCGGACTTTCGTGGATTAACTGTCCCTGAGGTATTATTACAAGGTGACCCTAAAAAAGTAGATCAATGGAGATCAGAACAGGCATTGATTAGGACCAAGCAAAGAAGGCCAGACATACTTGACCGTGAATAAAACACCATTCAAACTTCCTATTATCAGCTTGTAACAATCTAAGCTACTATATCGTAATAGTGTTAGATATTTGTCCTTCCAAATGCACCCATGAATAAAATTGTACGAATAAGCCTTCTTTTTATCACGAACCTAATTAGCCTTCTAGCTATTGCACAGACCAATGCCAACATGCAGCAAGAATTTCAGCTAACGATTCAACCTACAAAAGCACCCATTCAATTAGATGGCATCTTAGATGAGCCTGCATGGAATACAGTGCAAGCAGTTAGTCAATTTTATAAAAAATTTCCTAATGATATTGGTGCCCCAAAAAAACAAACTGAGGTAAAATATTTATACGATGAAAAAAATTTATACTTTGCCTTCAAAGTATATGATAGTGGCACGGCCATTATCAAAAGTTTAAAAAGAGATATTGGACATGATGGAAACGATGGAGTGGCCATTGTTTTAGACCCTTTGAATCAAAAGACAAATGGATTTTATTTTGTGGTAAGTGCATTGAATGTGCAATCAGAAGATCAGTTGACAGGAGCTACTGATAACGGACCGAGTTTCAGTTGGGATACTAAGTGGTTTTCAATGACCAAAGATTATGGTAGTTACTGGATTGCTGAAATTGCCATCCCTTTAAAATCCATTCGTTATAATTCAGAAAATAAAAATTGGGGCGTCAACTTTGTTCGTATTGATGCAAAAAATTTCGAGTATAGTACATGGACAAGAGTTGGGCCAAATTTTAGATCATATGACCTAGGATACACAGGATTGATGAAATGGCCAACCAATCCGCCAGCGAGTTCCAATAATGTAATTTTACTGCCTTATTTAACAGGTGGTATTAGTGAAGATAAATCAACCAGCCAGACCGAAACTACTGGTAATGCTGGATTTGATGCTAAAATTGCCTTGAACTCTTCTTTGAATTTAGATTTAACAGTCAATCCAGATTTCTCCCAAGTGGAAGTAGATAACCAAGTAACTAATTTAACCAGGTTTAGTATTTTCTTACCGGAGAGAAGAGCCTTCTTTTTAGAAAATGCGGATTTATTTGCTGGATTCGGCATCCCACCCATTCGGCCATTTTATTCTAGAACCATTGGCTTAGATAAAGAAGGTAATAAAATTCCTATTCTATTTGGCGCAAGGCTTTCTGGTAATTTATCACCTGATGTAAGAATTGGTGCGATGAATATGCAAACAGGAAGAAAAGGTGATTATGCTCCTGAAAATTTTTCTGCCTTTACATGGCAAAAAAGAGTTTTAAAACGATCCTTGATAAAAGGTTATTTTTTAAATAGAGAGAATTTCATTTCAGTGGAAGAAGAAAAAAAGAATCCACTAGACAAATATGGACGCAATGCAGGTGTTACATTTGAATATTCCAATCCAGCTGGAAGTTTTAGTTATTGGGCCAATTATAATCAATCAATGAAACCTACTATCAAAGACTTAAATAATTATGCTGAAGCTGGATTAAGTTACAATGGAAGAAACTTTGGTTTTGTATTAGACTTAGCCAATGTGGGCAAAAATTACTACACTGATATGGGCTTCGTTCAAAGAATAAGCAATTACGATGCCTTAAGAGATACTAGCATTCGTATTGGCTACAAACATATTTATTCTGAAATCACTTATACATTGATGCCAGCGAAAGGAAAGCTTGGCAAGATGGAACTTACAACCGAAAATTCTGTCATTTTTAATCCCGATAATAGTTTTAACGAATCGGAAAGTAGTGTTGCATTAAAGGCCGATTTTAAAAATGCTTCAAATTTAGCAATACAACTAAGTAATAATGTCACTAACCTTCTTTTCGCTACAAGTTTTACAGATGGCGATCCAATACCAGCTGCCCAATATCAATATGCACAATTTGGAATAGGTTATTATTCAGATGCTAGAAAACTTTTTGGATGGAGTACAGATTTTAATTTTGGACAATTTTATAATGGGACAGTTCAAAGTATTAAAGCAGGTATCAATTGGAGAAACCAGCCTCACCTTAACCTTCGTTTAAATGCACAACTAAATCAAATTCAGTTACCTGGAGCATATGGCAGTACTAAATTGGTCTTAATTGCACCAAGAATTGAATATAATTTTAGTACCCAACTGTTTTGGACCACTTTTATTCAATACAATACACAGAGTAATAATTTCAATATCAATAGTAGATTACAATACCGCTATAAACCAATGAGCGACTTCTTTTTAGTGTATACAGATAATTATTTTACAGACCCTTTATTCAAAAATAAGAATAGAGCGCTTATCTTTAAAATCAGTTACTGGTTTTAATTTGTGCTATCAAATTAATCGTATGAACAATTCCTTTTCCATTTCAGGTCAATATGTAGATATACTTAAAAATCATATTTACCCAGCTACTATTACAGTACAAGATGGAATGATTCAATCTATTGAATCTAATAAAGATGCTCCTTTGCAGTATTTATTACCCGGCTTTATAGACAGTCATGTACATATCGAAAGTAGTATGCTTATTCCTAGTTCCTTTGCACGTTTAGCCGTTACCCATGGCACGATTGGCACTATTAGCGACCCTCATGAGATTGCCAATGTATGCGGAATGGAAGGCGTGCAGTATATGATTGATAATGGTAAAAAAGTAGCTTTTCATTTTTTCTTTGGGGCACCTAGCTGTGTACCTGCCACTGTTTTTGAAACCGCAGGTGCTGCTCTCAATAGCGATCAAGTAAGTAGCTTATTAGCCAACCCCGATATTTATTACTTAAGCGAGATGATGAATTTTCCGGGTGTCTTATTTAAAGATGAAGAGGTAATGAAAAAAATTGCTGCTGCACATAAAATAGGAAAACCAGTGGATGGTCATGCGCCAGGTCTTAGAGGCGAGGATGCCAAAAAATATATTGAAGCAGGCATTAGTACCGATCATGAATGCTTTACCCTTGAAGAGGCATTGGATAAATTAGCGCATGGAATGAAAATTTTAATTCGTGAAGGCAGTGCCGCTAAAAATTTTGAAGCTTTGTATGATTTGATAGATGACTATCCTAAAAAAATTATGTTATGTAGCGACGATAAACATCCTGATAGTTTATTGGAAGGCCATATCAATCAATTATGCGCAAGAGCCATCGCCAAAGGAATTAATGTATTCAACGTCTTAAGGGCTGCATGTATAAACCCAGTGGAGCATTATAAATTACCTACAGGAAAATTGCAAGTGGGCGATGGCGCTAATTTTATTGTGGTGGAAGATCTTATTTCTTTTAAAGTAAAGCAAACATATATTAAAGGTGAATTGGTTGCAGAGAATGGAAAATCTTTTATTAAAGAAGTAAAGGAGAAAGTCATTAATAAATTTGATGCGGCTACTATACAAGAGAAGGATATTGAAATTAGTTTGAATGAATACCCCCAAGATAAAGGCAAGATCGCAGTGATTGAAGCCATCAGTGGCCAGCTTATTACCAATAAATTATGGCTAAGTCCAAAATTGGAAGCAGCTAAAATTATTTCGAATACCGAATCAGACGTTTTAAAAATGGTGGTCTATAATAGATATTATGCAGCTCCGCCCAAAATTGCTTTTATCAAAAACTTCGGTTTTAGAAATGGAGCTATCGCCTCAACAGTTGCTCACGATAGTCATAATATAATAGCGGTGGGCGTTTCTGATGCCGATATAGTGCGTGCTATTAATTTAGTGATTCAAGAACAAGGAGGTATTAGTTGCGTGAATGATAATGCCACCAAGGTAATGGGGCTTCCTGTAGCAGGGTTGATGAGCTTGGAAGATCCCTATAAAGTAGCAGCCGACTATACTGCTATTGACTTAATGGCTAAAAGCCTAGGCTCTAAGCTTGACTCTCCATTTATGACACTTAGTTTTATGGCCTTACTAGTTATTCCGCATCTTAAATTGAGCGATCAAGGTCTTTTTGATGGAGATCATTTTAAATTATTTTAAAATAGGAAAAGAAACTTAGATTTGAAAAAAAATAGAAGCCATGGTACATCATTTAAGCGAGAAGCATAGTTTAATGAGCAATTGGATTGCTGAATTAAGAGATGTCACTGTTCAAAATGACAGAATGCGTTTTAGAAGAAACCTGGAAAGAATTGGTGAGGTAGCCGCTTATGAAATGAGCAAGCTCATGCCATCCAAAATTCAGGCTACTAAAACTCCATTAGGTACACATCAATCAATGGTATTAGCAGAACAACCTGTACTAGCCACAATATTAAGAGCTGGGCTACCCTTGCACCAAGGCATGTTGAACTATTTTGATAAAGCCGATAATGCTTTTATATCGGCCTATCGCAAACACCATGATAACGGAAGTTTTGAAATAAGTATTGAATATTTAAGTTGCCCCGATTTGAATAATAGAATTGTTATTGTTTCCGACCCCATGTTGGCCACCGGTGCTTCTTTGATTCAAACCATTCATGCATTGACTAAAGTATACAAACCTAAGGAATTACATATTGTGGTAGCTATTGCTAGTAAAGAAGGTATTGAAAAGGTAGAAGCTGCACTTGGAAAAGAAATTCCTATTTGGTGTGGAGATATTGACGATACCCTGAACGATAAAAGCTATATTATTCCTGGCTTAGGCGATGCAGGCGATCTTGCTTACGGCACTAAAATGCAATCCTAATCCCTTCTAGATTAAGACTAGTTCGTATCTTTAGCAAAACTATCATTTGCTTAAAGAACTCATTTTAGCTATTCGTGCTTATTTTACAGCACACCGCTTTATTCTTCAACATAAGTTGTGGAAGTGGATGATCATACCCGGTATTATTTATGCCTATTTATTTTTAGTAGGCATGAACTATTTTAGTCAATATTCCAGTTTATTTATTGAGTCAATTATTTTAAGAACTGGATTAAAGTCTTGGGTAGATAATTTAAGTAGTGATTTAATTGGCTTTTTTATAACTATGGGTAGTTTCTGGCTATCGTTTACCTTACTCCTATTTTATTTTGCCTTATTTAAATATTTATTTCTTTTTTTGTTTGCCCCTTACTTCTCCTATTTTCATTTACGCATCGAAGCCATCAATAAAAACGAAGTCTTTGTATTTAATACAAAGGCCTATCAAAAATTATTACTAAGGGCTTGGTTATTAAATGCCACTAATTTATTATGGCAAACGGTATACCTTATTACAATTGTAATTATTTTCACTTTACCTGTTGGAGGATGGTTCACTCCATTTCTTACCATTATTCTAGAATGTTATTTCTTTGGCTATGCCATGCTTGATTACGGATTAGCTACAGAAAAACAAAATAAAGTGGCCACGGCTAGCTATGTCAATAACCACAAGGGTTTACCCAT
>JBEIIN010000099.1:0-6401 GCA_040380795.1 Sediminibacterium sp.
GGAAGCTGAATAAACGCCCCTAAGCGAACTAGACCAAATAAAGGCCGATTTAGCCGATCAGAAGGATAAATACCTACGTTTAATGGCAGAATTTGAAAACTTTAGAAGAAGAACTGCCAAGGAAAGATTGGACCTTATCCAAACAGCCGGAAAGGATGTCATTGTATCTATGTTAGAAGTGATGGACGATTGTGATAGAGCAGAAAAGCAGTTGAATAGTGCCGATGATATTTCGGTTCAAAAAGAAGGTATTCAATTAGTTTTTAATAAAGTGAGATCTACTTTACAATCTAAAGGAGTCACTCCCATGGAAAGCTTACACAAAGATTTCAATGTAGAGTTACATGAAGCCATTACAGAAATACCTGTAACCGATAACAAACAAAAAGGTAAGGTAGTGGATGAAATTACAAAAGGTTATTTCTTAAATGATAAAATTATCCGCTTTGCAAAAGTAGTGGTAGGAAAATAAAATTCGACTATGTCAAAAAGAGATTATTACGAAGTATTAGGTGTCACGAAATCTGCGTCAACGGATGAAATTAAAAAAGCATATCGTAAGGTAGCTATGCAATTTCACCCAGATAGAAATCCGGGTGATAAAGCTGCTGAAGAAAAATTTAAAGAAGCTGCTTCTGCTTATGAAGTCTTGAGTGATGGTGATAAGAAAGCTAAGTATGATCGATTTGGACATTCAGCATTTAGTCCAGGTGCTGGCGGCGGTGGAGGATTTAGTGGTGGTGGAATGGACATGAATGATATCTTTAGTCAATTTGGTGATGTATTTGGAGAAGATATGTTTGGTGGATTTTTTGGAGGGGGAGGAAGTCGTTCAAGATCTTCAAGATCAAGAGGCCAAAGAGGAAGCAACTTAAGAATTAAACTTAAGATGAACTTTGAAGAAATTGCGAATGGTGCGAATAAGCAAGTAAAAGTAAAAAAACATGTTTTATGTACTACTTGTGGAGGCAATGGTGCAAAAGATAAAAATAGTGTTCAAACCTGCGGTACTTGTAATGGATCGGGTCAGGTGAAAAGAGTCACCAATACTTTTTTAGGGCAAATGCAAACAGTGAACACTTGCCCTACTTGTAATGGAGAAGGGAATACAGTGACTGCTAAATGTGCTCCTTGTAAAGGAGAGGGTCGTGTCTATGGAGAAGAAACAATATCTATAGATATTCCAGGGGGTGTGCAAGATGGAATGCAATTAAGTATGTCTGGGAAAGGTAATGCAGGTGAGAGAGGTGGAAGCTCAGGCGATTTAATTATCATGATTGAAGAAGAAGCGCATGAGAGTTTGCATAGAGATGGATTAAATGTTTCATTTGATTTATATATCACCATACCTGACGCGGTATTTGGAACAAGTATAGAAGTACCTACCATTGATGCTAGAGCGAAAATTAAAATTCCACCAGGTACACAAAGTGGAAAGGTATTTAGGTTAAAAGGAAAAGGTTTTCCAGAAGTGCAAGGCTATGCAAAAGGAGATCAATTAATCAATGTGCATGTTTGGACCCCACAACAAGTGAGTGCAGAAGAAAAGGCTATCTTAGAAAAGATGCAACAAAGCCCTAACTTCCAACCGAAGCCAACGAAGTAATCTTATTTTAATTGGTAGATATCTTTTGAGTTTCTACCCAAGCCATCGTAATCAAGGCCATAGCCTACTACAAATTTATTGGGTATCTCAAAGCAAGTATAGTCTACTTGTACAGGAAATTGTAAGGCTTCTTTTTTATTTAATAATACAGCAATTTTTACCGAGGCAGGCCCACTTGAAAGTAGTTGGGGTAAATAGTGGTGTAAGGTTTTACCAGTATCAATAATATCTTCTAGAATAATAATATCTCTTCCGCTTACATTGGCTTCAAGGCCAATGGCTGTAATAACATTACCTGATGAGGACATGCCTTTATAAGAAGCTAATTTAATAAAGCAAACTTCTGCTTCAATGGTTATTTGTTTAAATAAATCGGCGGTAAATAAAAAGGAGCCATTGAGTATTGATAAAAAAATGGGTTTTTTACCTGCATAGTCTTTATTTAATTGAACAGCTAAAGCAGTAATTTTTTCTTGAATTTCATTTTCAAGTAAGTAGGGAACAAATTCTTTATCTAATACTTTAATGCTACTCATAATTAATTATTTTTTTTGCGCTTTAAAAAATTAGGCACGCTACTATTTTTTAGGGGCGTTGTTGTTATTTTAGGTAATTCATTGGTTTTAAATAAAAGAAGGGTAGTTCCCGCTACGAGTGTTTTGTCTGTAACACCCGCATTGTAGGCTTGCAAGTAACTTAATTGTATGCCTTCGTTTTGACTTATATCATATAAACTTTCACCGGCTGTTACTACATGCACTTTTTTACTTACTTCTTTTCTTTTAGGCACTAAGTACAAAATTTGGTCCTTAGTCACTAGGTCTGTTTCTTCTAAATCATTGTAGCCATATAGTTTGTATAAGGCAATATTATAAGTAGTAGCTAATTCTAAAAAGGAGCTACCAGCTGTTGCATAAACAGCTAATAGTTGATTGGCTTTGAATTTTCCTTTAGGGTATTCAAATTTAATGAGCCTGTTTTCTGTTTTGGTCTTTAGATTACTTGTATCAAGTATTTTTTTGTCCACTATACTTGTATCTTTAAATTTGATATCTTTTACATTATTAACAGTATCTGTTTTTAGGGTATTGACTTTGGGAAGCTCAGTAGGGAGGGTTCCAATACCATTGATTGCAGTGGGCGCTGTTATTTTTGTACTATCGTAACTTGTTATTCCTTTTACACTTGAAAGCTGAATGGTATCAATGTATTTTGAATGAATACTATCCTTGGCATTAGTTACATCATTAATTGTAGAAGTAATTGTAGAAGTAATTGGAGAAGCAAGCGAAGTAGCAATTGTAGTAGTATCTTTTTTTGTAAATGTATCTTCTATTTTTTTACTCGTATCTATTTTTTGAGTAGGGGTATCCTCATCTTCAAAAAAAGCAAGTTCAGGGAAATTATATTGAGAAAGTTCAAAATCGTTAATAACCTTAAGTAGTTTTTTGGGATAATCTGAAGCAGTGGCGTATCCTGCTTTTTTAAGCCCATACGCCCAAGCAGAATCGTCCACTGGATCCAATTCAAATAATGGAGCGTAATTAGGTCTGGTTTTTAGAAAATTAGAATGGTCAATATAAGAGGCATTCGAATTAGGGTAAGCCCTGAAGCATTCTTGTTTCGTATCGTCGTCTTGGTAAGTCGTTTCTCCTTTCCAATCGCTTTTGCATTTAATGCCAAAATGATTTTTAAAATTTAAAGCCAAATTGCTTTCGCCGCTATTAGATTCAATAATACCTTGTGCTAAAGTAATTGAGGCAGGAATGCCAGTACGTTTCATTTCGCTGATGGCAATATCTTTATACTGATCAATATATATTAAGGTAGCCGTTTTTTGTGCTAAAGTGGTTAGAGGGAGGGTCAAAAAGAAGAGTAAAGCAAGTTTGCTTATTTTCATGCTATTATTTTTTTCTGATCAAAGTTAATCCATCTCTTATTGTTAACATCACTTGTTCGGTATTTTCATCTGATAGGACATGTTCGTTAAATGCCTGAATAGCCTTAGCGCTTTTGCCTTTGATAGATTCTTCCAAGACATCGCCATGAAAAAGTACATTGTCTACAATTATTATTCCTTTGTCCTTTAAAAGGGGTAGTACCATAT
This sequence comes from Sediminibacterium sp., assembly GCA_040380795.1. Classification (GTDB taxonomy): domain Bacteria; phylum Bacteroidota; class Bacteroidia; order Chitinophagales; family Chitinophagaceae; genus Sediminibacterium. The sequence continues at coordinate 3,714 of JBEIIN010000099.1, forward strand.
TATAGTATTCGATATAACTAGTTTTGTCTGCGTCAATAAATACCAAGTCCCATTTATTTTGAAGTGTAGGTATAATTTCTTTGGCATCACCTAGATGCATATGCAATTGTTTCGATCTAGGATTTTTTTCAAAAGCAGCTTTTGCTTTTTGGGCGTCTTCTTCTCTTAATTCAATGGTATGTAGTTCACCTTTTTCAGTAAGGCCTTCTGCTAAACATAAAGCGCTAAAACCAGTAAAGCTTCCAATTTCTAAAATATGGGTGGGAGCAAGCATTTTGCTTATAAAGCTTAAGAAGCCTCCTTGGGTCCAACTGCTTTGTAAATGGCCATGTTCATGGGTCGCCAATGTGTCCTCATATAAGCTCTTTAAATAGCTTGGAGTAGCATTGGAATATGCTTGGGTATAGTCGTTCGCCAATGGGTTAATAAAATCCATGGAGCAAAGGTCTAATTTTTTTCTGTATTTGGCCTTGAAATTACCCAAAGACCTATAAAGGTGAGTAGACCATTGATAATGAGTAGCTCTTGGCCAATTCTAAAGTTACCAAATAGAAAGGGTTGCGCATAGTCAAGCAGCAAACATAATATTGGCGCTAGGAAGCAAGGAATAATCGACCATTTGTCTACCAGCTTTCTTTTAGTAAGTATACCAAAAGCAAATAAACCTAAAAGGGGTCCATAGGTATAGGAAGCAATTTTTAAAAGTAAATCAATAATACTTTTATTATCAATCCATTTAAATACCAGTACCATGATGAAAAACAAGAAGGCAAAATATAAATGTACTCTTTGTCTAATTTTTTTCTTTTTAGCTTCATCCCACTGCGTATTTCTTTGCATGCCTAATAAGTCAATACAGAAACTAGAAGTTAAGGCAGTAATGGCTCCATCGGCAGAGGGGAATAAAGCCGATATTAATGCTAAAATAAAAATAATAGAAATATAGGGAGGCATATGATATAGCGCAATACTCGGAAATAAGTCATCTCCTGAAGCAGTTATATTATTTTGTGCAGCATATAAATTCAATAAACCCCCTAGAAATAAAAACAGACTTATAACTAGTAACATAGTAAAACCAATGGTCACCATATTTTTTTGGGCATCTTTTAATGTTTTTACTGAAATATTCTTTTGCATCATCTCTTGATCCAATCCTGTCATGGTAAGGGTAATAAAGGCCCCTCCAATAATTTGTTTTAAGAAAAACGATTTACTATTTACATCGGTATTAAAAACAGTAGCAATGCCTTTTACCTGCATAGCCCCTAATGCATCTGTTACGGAAAAATGCATATTGTTTAAAATATAAATGCTACAAATAATTAAGCCCATTAACATACCAGATGTTTGTAAGGTATCGGTCCAAACTATAGTTTTTACACCTCCTTCGTAAGTGTATAGTAAAATCATTATTAAAATAACGAGGGTGGTAGCCCAAAAAGGAACACCCAAGCTATCTAATATAAATACTTGTAAAATTTTAACTACTAAATAAAGCCTAGCGGTAGCGCCTAAGGTTCTTGATAAAACAAAAAAGGAGGCCCCCGTTTTGTAGGCATTAAAACCTAATCTTTGTTCCAAGTAATGATAAATGGAAGTAAGGTTCAGTTTATAATAAATGGGTAATAAAACATAGGCGATGGTAAAGTATCCAATAAGATAGCCAATGGTAATTTGTAAATAATGAAAGGCGTCTTTACTTACTGCACCTGGTACACTCACAAAAGTAACGCCGCTTAAAGAAGTACCAATCATACCAAAGGCCACTAGCATCCAGTTGCTATTTTTATTGCCTATAAAAAAAGACATATTGTTACTATTCTTTCCAGCCATCTTTGCTACCCCTAATAAGATTCCAAAGTAGATGATGATAAATAGGAAAAGTAAAGTTGCGCTCATGGTCTTGATTTGAATGGGCAAAGTAATAAGAATCTTTGAAATAATTAACTAAATTGCTTCTATATTCAAGTTAAAAATTGTTTTTATGAAAATCAAGGCCCTCACTGTTTTCTGCGGTTCAAAATCAGGGGCGAATCCAAGTTTTTTTATTGAAGCCACTGCATTAGGCCAACTATTAGCCCAGGAAAATATAAACTTGGTCTATGGAGGAGGGAATAAAGGTTTAATGGGTGCTTTGGCCAATGCTTGTCTTGCCCAAGGAGGCAAAGTGATAGGTATTATGCCTAAATTATTATTAGAATGGGAAGCGCAGCATACTGGCTTAACAGAATTGATTATTACGGAGGATATGCATGAGCGAAAAAAAATACTCTATGAAAAAGGGGAGGCTGGTTTAGTGCTTCCTGGTGGTATGGGTACATTAGATGAGCTATTTGAAATGCTCACTTGGAATAATTTAAAAATACATAGTAAGAAAATTTTTATATTAAATATAGATGGATACTATGATGCCCTTATTCATCTTTTAGATAATATGGATACCAATGGATTTATGTATGATAATTGGAAAGATAGAATAATTGTTTGCCCTTCTATAGAAGCGCTTAAGCCTTTTTTATCTTAAGTTTCTACTATCTTAATTAGCAATTTTTTTTAATCTGCTTTTTTCTTTTTTCTGAAAATATGGAATGCAAAACCAGCTCTAATAATTGGAGCTGCTCTGTTGTACCCATCTCGGTAGGGGGAGTTTGGATTTTTAAATAAATCAATCATGACACTAAAATA
>JBEIIN010000100.1:0-6326 GCA_040380795.1 Sediminibacterium sp.
AGACAATAATGGTGTCTTTACGTTTGCAAAGCATCTCTAACTGGCTTTGACCCCTGTAACCAGTCCCTATAATTCCTATACGTACTTTATCCATTTTAGCACTTGATTGCGCTTTTATAAACTGTGGAGTAAGCCCCAAAGCAATAGAGGATAATCCTGCATTTTGTACAAACTTTCTACGACTTAGATTCTTATCCATTGTATTTGAAATTAGATTATGATGACTGATGTATTATCATACAAAATACTAATTTATACCGAATAATTCTCTGAATAAATTACTATCAGATTACTTATAGGCTAGACTTAGATCCTTTAAATAAATTCTAAGATAGTGCTAGTTTAGCTCTAAAATAGGCTCTACCATACCTTATCTAATACTATTGATTTACAGTTGATTGACCGCTTTGAACCTATATATTACGCTTATAATTAACATTATGTTAAATAGATATGAAGAAGATAACCCCCGATTGCTCGAGGGTTACTGTATGTGTTTTTAAGTAAGATTGATAGAACTTGTTACTTACCCATTACTGGCCTACTGATACTTGTCGTGCAAATTATCATAGATACTGAATTTAGCATCAAATGCGTCAAATGCTTTTTGATCTTTGCCTCTAGCTTTATCCCTTTTGTAAGCATATAAAGTTGCTAAGAAATCAACAGATCTTAAGGCTACATTCTTTTCGCTTCTTTCTAACTTTTCTTTGTCTTTGATTACATTAAAGGCTTTATCAATCCACTCAATGGCTGCGTCAACATTCTCTTTTATAGGTGCGTCAAGGCTCGTATTAATTTTTCTTACAGAATCTAATTTGGCTTTATAAAATGCATCAAAAGCTGCCTTCTTTTTAGGATCCTTAGGAGCTACTGGTTTAGTGGAGTTTATTGCTTGAAGCGCTTTTAAATTAGCGGATACTTTCTCATCTAAAACTGTGAATGCATTATAATAACTAATACCTGCGTTAAATGCAGCTGCAAAGTTATTATTATTCATAGTGAAAGCCTTTTTATAGGCTTCTGAAGCTTTCGATATGTATTTATCTGAGTTTTCTTGACTAACGCCTTCTGCATTTTTTCCAGCCATAAACATATCGCCAAACATTTGACACTCTAGTTCTGAAATAGACCCTACTGCTATTAATTTATCAAACAATTCAACCTTCTCTTCTAAACTTAAGTTCTTGTCGATATAGTCTGCGCCATACTCTACCCAGCTTTCATTAGGATATGCAGCAGCTGACAATGCTAAATAAGTATCAAATTGTGCTTTATCTTTTTTCTCAATAAATTGAATTAATAAGTATCTGTAAACATCTAATAATTCTGGCGTAGCCACTTTATTGTCAACTAATCTCTTATAATAAAAAATAGTTTGTTCTAAATTACCTGCATTTTGACTTGAATAACCTGCATAAATTATTGCAGTCGTATCAAATTTTTGTTTAGAAGATGCCCAACCTTGTGTAAATATAATATCGCTATATTTTACTGCAGTTACAAAATGAGCTGCAGCGCCACTCCAAGCTTTTATATTAAAACTATCTACCCCGCCTTTAAAACTTCTAATATATACATCAAAGAAAGGGTCTTGACCATTATCTTTGGCCAATTGTAAACTAGGTTCAGCCTTGATATACTCTTCTAAAGCAGTCTTTGTTTCATTATAAGCATTTGGATATTTTACAGCATCTTTATGATAAGCGCTATAAATTCTAGATTTCCAATAATAAGCTGCTGCTGTACCAACTAAGTTGGCTTTTTTAGAAAGAATTTTGTCGTAATCCGTTTTTGCCTCGTCGGTTTTACCTAGTAAAAGTATTGTTTTTACTTTTTCAAAATCTTGTGCCTGCACTGTATGCATTGCTAAGAAAATGGTTAAAATCCCCAATAATTTTTTCATAGTGCTTTTTTTATTTAAAAAATGTTTTATTCAACGACTGGTGTTTCAGGATTATCTGTTGCCTCTGTGGTTGTAGTATTTTCAGCACCATCAGCACTCGCTGTTGGCTCTGCACCCTCTTCCAAATCTGCTGTAGATTCGTCTTGTTCTTCAATTTTAGAAGTAGCAGCAATTTCATCACCCTCATCTAATCTAATTAAAGTAACACCCTGTGTTGCACGACCTGCTTCACGAATATCCGTAATTCTAGTTCGAATAGTCACACCCGATTTACAAGTAATAATTAAATCTTCTTTTTCTTTTACATCCATGATGCCCACTAGCCCACCAGTTTTCTCCGTTACATTAATGGTTTTAACACCTTTACCACCACGGTTGGTAATTCTATATTCTTCAATGGCGGTTCTTTTTCCAAAACCTTGTTGACTTACTACAAGAATGGTACGCTCTTTATCATCTTTGTGTACACAAACTAAACCTACCACTTCATCGTTATCATTATCTACTTCAATACCCGCAACTCCAATGGCACCACGACCTGTTGGACGCACTTTTTCTTCTGGGAAACGAATAGCTCTACCCGACTTCACGGCCATCATGACTTCATTATTACCATCGGTTAAACGCGCTGCTAATAATTCATCGCCTTCATTAATAGTAATGGCATTTACACCACTTACTCTTGGACGACTAAAATCTTCTAAACATGTCTTCTTAATAATACCACGCTTAGTACATAATATAATGAAATGATTTTGAACATAGTCTTTGTCATCCAACTTACGCACTTGAATAAAAGCTTTTACTTTATCATCCGGTGGTATTTGAATTAAGTTCTGCACCGCACGGCCCTTACTTGTTTTTTCACCTTCTGGAATTTCATATACACGCAACCAAAAACATCTTCCTTTTTCAGTAAAGAACAACATGGTATCATGTGTAGATGCTATAAATAAATGCTCTACAAAATCCTCGTCTCTTGTTTTAGTACCCATCGCACCACGTCCACCTCTTTTTTGTTGACGGTACTCAGATACTGCAGTTCTTTTAATATAACCTAAATGAGAGATGGTAATCACTACATCTTCCTCTTCAATTAAGTCTTCCAACTTCATTTCATCTGCTAAATATTGGATTTCCGTTTTACGTGCATCACCAAATTTTTCTTTTACTTCTAATAATTCAGTTTTGATAAGTTCAAAACGTAAATGTTCACTACCCAATAATTCATTTAATGATTTTATAATTTGCATTAAATGTTCAAATTCTTCTTTGATCTTCTCACGCTCCATGCCCGTTAAACGTTGCAATCTCAATTCCAATATAGCTTTCGCTTGAATATCAGAAATACCCCAACCTGCAGTCATTAAACTTTCCTTAGCCGCTTCTGGATTAGCTGAACTACGAATTAAACGAATTACTTCATCTAAATGATCTAAGGCAATTAAATAACCTTCTAAAATATGTGCACGCTCTTGTGCTTTTCTTAATTCAAATTTTGCACGACGAATAACCACTTCCATTCTAAATTCAATAAACTCGCTTGTTAAATCGCGTAAGTTTAAAATTTTAGGACGGCCCTTGCTTAAAGCCACATTATTAATACCGTAGCTTGTTTGTAATTCAGTAAACTTGAATAATTGGTTAATGATTACTTGCGCTACAGCATCTTTACGAAGCTCAATGACGATACGCGTTCCTTCTCGCTTATTACTTTCGTTGTTTACATGCGTAATTCCATCAATGGTTTTATCTACCACTAACTGACCTATACGATCTGTTAAATTATCTCTATTAACTTGGTAAGGAATTTCATTGATAACAATTAATTCACGACCATTGGCTTTTGTTTCAACATTACATTTTCCACGAAGCACCACTCTACCACGTCCAGTCATTAAACCTTGCTTCACACCTTCCATTCCGTATATCACACCCCCTGTAGGAAAATCGGGTGCTTTTACAAACTGCATTAATTCTTCTACTGTAATATCTCTGTTGTCTATATAAGCAATACAACCATCTACCACTTCTCCTAAATTATGAGGAAGCATGTTGGTAGCCATACCCACCGCAATACCTGAAGAACCATTGACAAGTAACTGAGGGATACGAGATGGTAATACAGAAGGCTCAGATAAACTATCGTCAAAGTTTAATTGAAAATCGACAGTGTCTTTTTCCAAGTCGTCCAACATGGCTTCTGAAATCTTCTGTAGTCTTGCTTCGGTATAACGCATAGCAGCTGGTGGGTCACCATCTTGGTTACCGAAATTACCTTGACCGTCCACTAAAGTGTAACGCATGGTCCACTCCTGTGCCATACGCACAAGTGTATCGTAAATAGCAGTATCTCCATGTGGGTGAAACTTACCCATTACTTCTCCCACTATACGAGCCGACTTTTTATACGCTTTATTGCTATTGTTACCCAATTCACTCATCGCATATAAAACCCTGCGGTGAACCGGTTTAAAACCATCTCTCACATCAGGTAATGCACGACCTACTATCACCGACATAGAATAGTCAATATATGAGGTTTTCATTTGCTCTTCGATATTGATCCTTATAACACGGTCATTATCTTGGGTAGCTTCTGCTCCTAAATTTTCATTGATATTATCTTCCATAATGTTTATTTCTTTTAAGCAAAAATGAGTAGTTTTTTAAGCCCATTTTGAGTGTAAACGAAGATAACTTTTCAAGGACTTTTTTGCTATTTTTACCCCTTAAATTTTGCGTTCTTTTATCCACAGTTGTGGGTAAGAATTACTAACTTTAAAGCTCGGATTATTAATGACTTATACGCGCTAAAATGAACCCTGAAATTCTTGTAATTGGAGCTGGTAAATCGGCTACTGTTTTAATACAGTATTTGCAAACCAAAGCAGTTGAAAACAACTGGTATATTGTCTTAGCAGATGGAAATGCCGCTGTGGCTAATTCTAAGTGGAATAATGCCCCCAATGGACATGCTTTAGGAATTGATATAGAAAACAAGGAAAACAGGGCAGCCTTGATCGAGAAAGCCACTGTGGTGGTTTCCATGTTACCTCCTAGTTTACATTTTTTGGTGGCCCAGGATTGTGTGCATTTTGGCAAACCCCTATTTACGGCCTCTTATGTGGACGATAATATGAAATCAATAGCTGCCGCTATTGAGCAGAAGCAAATTTTAGTTTTATGTGAAATGGGCTTAGATCCTGGTATTGACCATATGAGTGCCATGGAGCTTATTCATTCCATTCAAGATAAAGGAGGAAAAATTACGGGGTTTAAATCGCATTGTGGTGGATTAATTGCCCCTGAAAGCGATAACAACCCTTGGCATTATAAAATTAGCTGGAACGCGAATAATATAATTTTAGCAGGTAAATCGGGGGCTTTGTATTTGGAGCAAGGACAAGAAAAAACCCTTAGCTATAATCACTTATTTGAAAATGCACCTAGTGTGGAGATTCCAGCAATAGGCCAGTTATCTTATTATCCCAATAGAAATTCTTTGTCTTACATTGATACCTATAGTTTAGATAAGGTTCAAAATTTTATCAGAACAACATTAAGACATCCCCATTTTTTTCTAGGATGGAATGCCATTGTGCAATTAGGTTTAACAGACGAATCGCCTATTACTTTAAAAGAAAATGCAAGCATTAAAGATTGGATACAAAATCATTTACAAACACATTCATTAGAAAAAAAATATGCTGCTTTTTTAAGTAATGATATTATCAAAACCCAATTTGAGTATATTGGCTTTTCAAGTGAAACGCTTATTCCTGCTGAATTTAAGACCAGTTCGGCTATTTTGCAATGGATACTTGAAAATAAATGGAAGCTAGCACCTACCGATAAAGATATGGTGGTTATGATGCACGAAATTGAATACGAATTAGATGCTAAAAAATATTTAGTGCAAAGCTCAATGGTGCAAAATGGAAAAAATGCAACAGAAACCGCCATGGCCACCACCGTTGGTTTGCCACTGGCCATGGGAGTTTGTGCTTATTTAAAAGGAGAAATAAATATTACTGGATTACATATTCCTATACACCCTTCTATTTATAAACCTATTTTGAAAAGTTTAGAAGAAGAAGGAATTGTATTTGAAGAAATAACAACAGAAATTAAATAGTGGAGCTTTCGGTAGCTTTGTTTTGATCCCACTCATAGTCTAATTGTCTTTTCTCTAAACTAGCAGCCACTACTTTAATAGTGACTTTATCGCCCATATTAAATTTGCGGCCCGATCTCATACCCACTAAGGCATAATCCGATTCCACTAATCTAAAGTCGTCGAATTTAGATAATGAAACAAGGACTTTGGTCAGTTGAACTTTTGTGGTTTGTGATTTGCGGTTTGTGGTGAGTTTGGGACGAATTGGGTTTTAGAAATTTTGTGCGGGTCATAAACTCC
>JBEIIN010000101.1:0-6249 GCA_040380795.1 Sediminibacterium sp.
AAATGAACATTGAATCTTAAAAAATCAATTAACTCGCAAGAAGCATCTATTTCAGCTTGGTAAGCATTTTTACTTTGACCTAACATGGTAGCCGCATTCATTTCAAAACGATATTTTGTCGCTAATAAATCCGCTGCTTTTAAAAATATATGTGCCCTTGCTTCCCAATTCATATTAGACCAGGCAGTTCTCACTTTTAATGCAGCACTAATGGCTTGATCCACATGTTTTTTATTTCCCATATGAAAATGACCTAGTGTGTGTTTTATTTCATGGGGTGGATGAATGGCTTGCTTTAAATCGGTTCTAACTTCTTTACCATTTATAATCATCGGTATGTCTAATGATTTTTTCTTAAGAGAAACGATGGCTTGTTTTAAAGCTAATTTTTCAGCAGAACCTGGAGCATAAGTTAATACGGGTTCATTTACTGGAACGGGATAATTAAAATTGCCAAATTGCATAGTCAGTGTATTAGGCTTCAAAAATAAGCATAAAATGAACATCTGTTAGGAACTTATGTTAATTCACTAAACTTTGGCCTGAGTTTGACAAGACTTTGACTAAATTTGTATGCTTTTACAAGCAATTAATATTTAAAAGTATTCAATGCAATATATCTTAGTAGATATCGCAGAAAGGGAACATTTTTATCCTTTTACCTTAACCCAATCTTTGGCAACTTGCAGGGTAGGCATTTTTACTTTTAAAGAAAGGTGGGAGCAGTATACACTTGAAACTTGTGGTGTTTATACAGCCCCTTATTTACAAGCCTTATATGAGGATAGTGAATTTCTTAATTCTACCGAATCTCTTTATTTTATTAATGTGGCCTGTATTCCTTCTCAAGACTTATTGAAAGCTATAAATGCCTTAGATGAAGGAGAGAAGTTAATGACCGCTGGAGGTAAGTGGATTGCCACTAAAACCAAGGAAAGACAAATTTCCAAAATTCTACTAGCTGAAAAGCCACCCATTGTTTTTGAGGAGGTTTCTCTTGTACTAAATCAGTTACAGCTATTATCTAGCCAAACTAAACTCATAGAAAGAGATTTTAAATGGGTAGCTAGTCAAAGACAGTCGGAGCCCATTGACCCCTCCAATAATGTCATTAATAAAGACCAAATTTTTATAGAAAAAGGGGCTACTGTTTTATGCTCAAATTTAAATGCAAGTGATGGCTTTATATATATTGGTAATGAGGCAATTATAATGGAAGGCTCTTCTCTTAGAGGCTCCTTTTTTTTAGGCAAAAAAGGGGTTGTGAAGATGAATTCCAGCATTTATGGAACTACTACTATTGGCCCTTATTGTTTAGCAGGGGGTGAAATTAAGAATTCTATTCTAATGGGCTATACCAACAAAGGCCATGAGGGTTATTTAGGGGATAGTATCATTGGGCATTGGTGCAATTTAGGGGCTGGTACTTGTAATAGTAATATTAAGAATACAGCTGGGGAAATTCAGATGTGGAATGAATTCAAGGGGGAATGGGAAAATGTAGGCCAAAAGATGGGTATGCTGGTAGGCGATTATAGCCGTTTTGCCATTCAATCAAGTATTAATACAGGTTCTTATATAGGTGTATCTGCCAATATTTTCGGGAATGGGCTACTTCCTAAACATATTCCCAATTTTACTTGGGGTATCATCCCAGGCTATCAATTGGACAAAGCCATAGAAGATATCCATAATTGGAAAAAATTAAAAGGATTTGACATTAACGAGGCCGAAAAGCAGGTTTTGAAGCATTTATATCAAGTAAATCATCACTAATTAAGGATTGAATTTAATACCTTTGCAGCGCTCATCTATAGCCCAATAAACTTCCTATAAAAATTATGCGTAAACAAATAGCCGCCGCCAATTGGAAAATGAATTTATCTCTTGCTCAAGCAGAGACTTTATTAAATGAACTAGTAGCTAGTTCATATTCATTAGGCACTCATCAGCAAGCTATTTTCGCAGTGCCTGCTATTTATATTCCTTTGGCCTTGTCAAAATTGGCCAACAACGCCAATGTATTTGTTGCAGCACAAAATTGTCATCAGAAAGAATCGGGAGCCTATACTGGAGAAATTTCAGCTTCAATGTTAGAGTCAATAGGTGTGAAACATATTATTGTAGGACACTCTGAGCGACGTGAATATTTTGCTGAATCAGACACCTTATTAGCAGAAAAAGTAAATACCATCCTAGCTATTCATAGTACCCCTATATTTTGTTGCGGAGAACCTTTAGCTATTAGAGAGGCAGCAACACAGAATGCATTTGTAGAAGAACAATTAAAAAATTCATTATTTCATTTATCAGCTGAGGCTATTGTAAAGGTGGTTATTGCCTATGAACCTATATGGGCCATTGGTACAGGTAAAACTGCATCAAGTGCGCAGGCGCAAGAAATACATGCCTATATTAGATCTTGTTTTGCTAGTAAATATGGTGAAGTTGTAGCGAATGAAATTTCTATTTTATATGGAGGAAGTGTTAAAGCTTCTAATGCAAAAGAAATATTCTCTCAACCTGATGTAGATGGCGGATTAGTAGGTGGCGCTTCTTTAGTTGCTACTGAATTTACAGCCATCATAAATGCCCTCTCTTAAAATTAAAAGTAAGTCTCACCTACATGAAGAATATTAGAAATTTTTGTATCATCGCACATATCGATCACGGAAAAAGTACCTTGGCAGATCGTTTATTAGAACATACTAAAACGATTACCGAGCGTGAAATGATGAATCAGGTTTTGGATGATATGGATTTAGAGCGTGAGAAAGGTATTACTATTAAGAGTCACGCCATACAAATTAATTATATACACAAAGGAACTACCTATACTTATAATTTAATTGACACACCAGGTCACGTTTACTTTAGTTATGAAGTAAGCAGGGCCTTAGCTGCTTGTGAAGGTGCTTTATTATTAGTAGACGCTTCGCAAGGTATACAAGCACAAACTATCAGTAATTTATATTTAGCATTGGAAAATAATCTAGAGATTATTCCAGTCATTAATAAAATTGATATGGATGGTGCTAAAATTCCTGAAGTTACCGATCAAATTATTGAATTAATAGGTTGTAAGCAAGAAGATATTTTACTCGCCAGTGGCCGTTCAGGTATTGGTATTGAAGAAATTTTACAAGCTATTGCAGAACGCATACCAGCTCCAGTGGGTGATACGGAAGCGCCCCTTCAAGCATTAATTTTTGATAGTGTGTTTAATAGCTTCCGTGGTATTATTGTTTACTACAGAATTATGAATGGGGTGTTAAAGAAAAATGATAAAATACGTTTTGTCGCTTCTGGTAGAGATTATAATGCAGATGAAGTGGGCGTATTGAAACTAGCCATGACACCAAAGGCAGAAGTGAGAGCAGGAGATGTGGGGTATATTATCACAGGTATTAAAGTAGCTAAAGAAGTAAAAGTAGGAGATACCATTACACTTGCTAATAACCCTGGAGAGATGATCAATGGTTTCGAAGAAGTGAAACCCATGGTATTTGCGGGTATTTATCCAGTAAACACTGATGAGTTTGAAGAGTTAAGAGATTGTATGGAAAAATTACAATTAAACGACGCTTCTTTAACTTTTGAATTAGAAACTTCTCAAGCATTAGGTTTTGGATTTAGATGTGGATTTTTAGGATTACTTCATATGGAAATTATCCAAGAACGACTTGAAAGAGAATTTAACCAAACAGTCATTACTACGGTTCCCAACGTAAGTTTTATAGCCTATACAACAAGAGGTGAAAAAATTATCGTGAACAACCCTTCTGAAATGCCTGATCCTGTAAAAATTGAGCATATTGAAGAGCCTTATATTCGAGCGCAAATAATTTCTTCTCCCGATTATATTGGAAACATTATTACCCTTTGTTTAAGTAAGAGAGGTATTTTATTGAATCAAAGTTATTTAACCCCAACAAGGGTGGAATTAATTTTTGAGATGCCCATGACGGAAATTGTATTTGATTTTTATGATAAATTAAAAAGTCAAACCAGAGGCTACGCTTCATTTGACTATTCTCAAATAGGTTTTAGAGACGCCGATATTGTGAAAATGGATATTTTATTAAATGCAGAAAAGGTTGATGCATTAAGTGCATTAATTCATAGAGGCAAGGCTTCCGATTTTGGCCGCAGACTTTGTGAAAAATTAAAAGAGTTATTAACCAAACAACAATTCCAAATTGCCATACAAGCGGCCATTGGCGCTAAAGTAGTGGCTAGAGAAAATATATCTGCCATGCGTAAGGATGTAACCGCTAAATGTTATGGAGGTGATATTAGCCGTAAGCGTAAATTATTAGAGAAACAAAAAGAAGGTAAAAAGAGAATGCGTCAAATAGGGAATGTGGAAATTCCACAAGAAGCCTTCTTAGCGGTACTTAAATTAGATTAATAATTAAATGTGTAAATTGAGTTTATAGATTAATTAAACAATTAATTAAAAAAATTAAAAGCGCTTAGTGAATACTAGGTGCTTTTTTATTGAATAGCATTTGCAAATTCTAGTAAATGATTGAATCTATAATCAATTAAAGGGTTTGGATAAACTGTTTCGGGATGCGTAGTGGCTAAAAACACAGTGTGCAGTCCTGCATTTCTACCAAATTCCATATCGCTGGATCTATTACCTACCATAATGGACTTTGAAAAATCAATACTAGGAAATTTTTCCTTAGCTTGAAATGCCATACCTGGCTGTGGTTTTCTATTAATAGAATCGTTGTCTACATCGGTGCAGTAAAATATATGATCTATTCTTCCGCCAACCTTTACAATTTCATTCACCATATTATGGTGAATCGTCTGTAATGATTCTTCCGTCATTATTCCTTTTCCTACTCCTTTTTGGTTGGTGGTAATAACAATGTTTGAAAATTTTTGGGCTAAAAGGGGTAGGGCCAGTATACTTTCATCGTAAAATTTAAATTCGGCCCAAGATGTTACATAGTCATTGTCTCTTTCGAAATTAATAACGCCATCTCTATCTAAAAATAAAGTCCAGCTATTGTCAATGGTTGTAAAATCAAACATGTATTTTAAATATTCGGCTTTAGAATTATCCGAAGATATTTTTCTCTACTAATTCACATATAATATGACCTAGTAAAATATGACTTTCTTGTATGCGAGGTGTATCGGTGGAAGGAACATTAATTAAATAATCACTTAAGTCTTTCATTTTACCCCCTTCAGCACCTGTAAAACCAACAGTTACCACTTTTAATTCTTTAGATTTTTCAAAGGCTTTTACAATATTGGCTGAATTACCTGAAGTACTTAAACCTATTAATACATCACCTGGTTTTGCTATTCCTTCGAGTAGTCTTGAATATATAACATCATAACTATAATCGTTGGCCACGGCTGTTAAATAAGAAGTATTGCAATGAAGGGCTTCAGAAGGCAAGGCCTTACGGTCTTTGTAAAAACGCCCAGAAAACTCAGCAGCTAAATGTTGTGCATCTGCAGCACTTCCTCCATTACCTGCAAAATATACACTATTTCCATTTTTAAAAGCATGAGTGATTACTGCAATTACTTTTTCAAGCGTAGCTGCTAATTCACCTTTTTCTATAATATCTTGCTTCACTTGAATAGAAGCATTAATGATACTGTTAATTTTTGTTTGCATATAATTAATTCATCTGTATTTATTAATCAAATATATTAGTCTAGTAACCTTAGTCCAAAATTTTAATATGCAGTCTATTTATTTTCAATAATAGCTGTGGTTAAATGCTCCCAACTAAATTTCTTTTTCTCTTCACAAAGATGCTTTAAAAAATGGGTTTCTCCTAATTCGTAAAGCTTCATTATACCTGCAGCAATGGAGTCTGCATTGGGTTCTGTCACAATACCCACTTTCATTTGGGGCACTATATTTGCAAGGCCACCCACATTCGTTACCAGCATGGGCTTCTCAAAATGATAGGCAAGTGGCGTTACGCCACTTTGAGTGGCATTCTTATAGGGCTGAATCACAAAATCGGCAGCAGATAAATAATATTTCACCTCACTATTATCAATAAATTGAGTTCTTACATATAAGCTATTGGCTAAATTATATTTTGCAATAATTGAATCATATTCTTCTTTGTTATCATAAAATTCACCTGCAATTAATAATTTAATATTGGCCTCCCTAATATTTACATTATTCATAGCTTCTAATAATAAGTCCAAGCCTTTATATTTACGAATAAAGCCAAAGAATAATATAATTTTTTCATT
>JBEIIN010000102.1:0-6169 GCA_040380795.1 Sediminibacterium sp.
TAAAATTATTTTTATACTCACTGCTGTTTTTGTTTTTGTAGCATTCAAGTCACCTTGGGCTATTCCGGTTGTTATTATTGTTGCGGGCATCATAACTAATTTTAGTCAAAAAAGAATTCCCAATGATGGTGCTGCGCCAAAAACAGTGAAATGGGGAGCCTTTTTTATTTTTATATTTTTATTTTTAGCAGCAGGTATTTTATCTGAAGAAGCCACTAGAAAAAATTGGGAGCAACATAAAGTCATTAATTTATTTGAAAATAATTATCGTTTTGGAAGCTTTGTTTTTGGAGGAGGGGATGTGCTTATTCCTATGATGTACGAACAATATGTGGCAAGGCCCAACTCGGATCGGGTGAAGAAAAATAAAAGAGATGTATTAAAAATATCTAAAGATGCATTTTTAATGGGTGCTGGAATGGTAAGAGCGATGCCTGGCCCCGTGTTTTCAGTAGCCAGTTATACCAGTGTGATGGCCTTAAAAGAAAAGACAATACCCATACAAATTATGGGAGCGGTGATGGGGAGCTTCGCTATTTTTTTACCTAGTTTTTTTATTGTTTTATTCATTTTTCCCATCTGGCAAAATTTAAAAAAGTATGCTATTTTTTATAGGTCACTAGAGGGTATATATGCAGCAGTAGTGGGCGTTATGCTAGGCGCTACGCTTCATTTAATAGGCGGCATTTCCATTAAAATGGAGTACAATTCCTCCCTTACTTTGTTTGCTTATATTTTTGTATTTGTGGCAAGTACTTATCTAATTTATAAACAAAAAATTGCAGCACAATGGGTTGTTCTATCTACCATTGCCCTTGGCTTTTTACTTACTTTTCTAAATACGTATGGGCCTTTCTAAATAAAAGGTAAATACCTGTTAATTATATTGCAAAAAGCAGTTAATTAAAGATGGCTTTACTAATATTGCAGACGCTATGAATGCTAGGATTAATTATATTATAATTTTATTGCTTTTTTTGTCTTTCCAAATGAATGCACAAACTAAACCAGTCAGCGGTGTGGTTTATGATATTTCAGGACGAAGGCCCATTGAAGCAGTGATGGTCTATAGCAATTCTAATTTTGCATTCACCGATTCTTTAGGACGCTATTTAATTAATGTAAAAG
The DNA here is from genome assembly GCA_040380795.1 of Sediminibacterium sp. Classification (GTDB taxonomy): domain Bacteria; phylum Bacteroidota; class Bacteroidia; order Chitinophagales; family Chitinophagaceae; genus Sediminibacterium. The sequence continues at coordinate 1,129 of JBEIIN010000102.1, forward strand.
AAAAAGATTCTGTTTGGTTTTCCTTATTTGGAAAGGTTACTCATAAATATCCTATTGACACCATTGAAGATTTACGCAATTTCAATGTCATGATTCATGTTACTGGATTTGATTTACCAGAAGTGCGCGTTAGAAATAGTTATTATAAATTAGACTCTATTCAAAATAGAATCGATTATGCTAAATATTTCAACTATCAACCGCCGGGTATTAGATTAAGTGGGGGGCAACAATTATTTGGTTCCAATGGCTTAACGGTTGGATTTGATTTGGATGAAATTATAAATATGTTTCGCGTAAAAAGAAATCGAAACTTACTTTTTTTACAAAAGAGATTGATGTCTCAAGAACAAGAAAAATATGTGCAGTACCGTTTTACCAAAAGATTTGTGATAAAACTAACCCGTTTAGAAGGAGAGGAGTTGGACCGTTTTATGATCTTTTGCAGACCTTCCTATGAGGTCCTAGGTTTATTAAATGACCTTGAATTAGGCTATTATATTCAAAAGAAATTCGAAGAATTTAAAAATACCCCTTAAGTCTTCCCTGTTAACGCTGTGTTATGGGATGCCACTCATCTATTTTGTTTTTTAAAAATGTATTTTTTGGCTATCTTCAGTAGCTAAAAATGACCACTTTGAGAAATATATTTATTCTTTCTTTTGTCTGCACGATTGCAGGGTTTGGATGTAAAGAAAAGTCAAAGAGTTTTGACAAGTTTAACGCGAATGCACCTGTATTTGTTGACGTAGCGTTAGCGGCTACTCAAATAGTAGACAAATCGGTAGAGGTTAGTGGTTCTGTAATCGCTGCTGAGTCAATTGAACTTCGTCCTGAAACCAATGGCAGAATTACCTATTTGCAAATTCCAGAGGGTAAAATGGTTCAAGCGGGGACAGTCTTAGCTAAATTAAATGATGCAGACTTGCAAGCGCAGTTGGAAAAAATTAAAGTACAATTGGAACTAGCCACTATCAATGAGCAAAGAAATTTACAATTGTTAAAAGTGAAAGGCATTAATCAAAGCGATTATGATATTTCATTACAACAAGTGAAAAGTTCAAAAGCGGATTTAGCCTACACCCAATCTTTAATTGACAAAACAATTATGAAAGCTCCTTTTACAGGGCAAATTGGTTTAAGACAAGTTAGCCTTGGTGCTTTTGTGAATACCACTACTACTATTGCCAGTTTACAAAAAATAGATAAACTTAAAATAGATTTTACGGTTCCTGAAATGTTTGAAACTTATATTAAAGTAGGCAAGACTATCCAGGTAGAAGGCACTGATGGGTCCAATAAAAAAATGAATGCTACAATATTTGCCATAGAGCCACAAATTATTGCTACTACTAGAAATATTAAAGTGCGTGCACAATTGCAAGGTAAAATGTTGCCTGGTGCTTATGTAAAAGTATACTTAAGTGAGATTGTAAAAAAGCCCACTATTATGGTGCCTACCAATGTGATTATTCCTGAATCAAGGAGCAAACAAATAGCTATTGTAAAAAATGGTATGGCTGAATTTGTGGATGTAGAAACTGGTTATAGAACTGTGAGCGCCGTTGAAATAACAAAAGGACTGAATGTAGGTGATAGCGTTATTGTAGCAGGAATGCTTTTTGTTAGACAAGGCAGTAAAATAAAAGTGGGTAAAACAGTTGCTATCATAGACATTACTAAATAGTTCACATAAAAGTCCCCTTAAATAATCTTATTAGATGAATATATCTGAACTTTCGTTAAAACGTCCTGTACTAGCTATTGTAATGAACCTAGCCATTGTTATTTTTGGCTTAGTAGGCTTTTCTTTTTTGGCTTTACGCGAGTATCCTGCCATTGACCCTCCCATTATTAATGTGCAAACTTCTTATTCTGGAGCCAATTCTCAAGTCATTCAAAATCAAATTACAGAACCCTTAGAAAAATCAATCAATGGTATACCCGGCATTAGAACCATTAACTCTTCTAGTTCTGTAGGTTCTTCTAATATCACGGTTGAATTTAATTTGGGTGTCAATTTAGAAACAGCGGCTAATGATGTGCGAGATAAAGTAAGTCAGGCGGCAAGAAGTTTACCAGAGGATATTAATAACCCCCCTGTTGTTTCAAAGGCCGATGCCAATTCAGACTTTATTTTGTTAATGACATTAAAAAGTAAAACAAAGAGCGCTTTTGAGTTAACTGAATATGCAGAGAACGTATTACAACAACGTTTTCAAACTATCGATGAAGTAAGTGGTGTTAATGTGAGAGGAAAAAGGTTTTCCATGCGTATTTTCCCCGATCCAGATTTATTGAATGCATATGGCATTGCTTTTAATGATATTCAAACTTCCTTAAATAAAGAGAATGTAGAATTGCCTTCTGGTAAAATTAATGGTAAAAAAACGGAGTTCATTATTAGAACTTTAGGAAGACTTACCACCGAATCTGATTTTAGAAATATTATTTTAAAGCAAGATGCTACAGGCATTGTTAAATTAGGGGATGTAGCTAAAGTTGAATTAGGTCCAGATCAAGAAGACCAAGGTACCTTTTTTAATGGCATACAAACGGTGATGATTAATTTGTCACCACAACCTGGTGCGAATTTTATAAAGATTGCAGATGAATTCTATAAAAGATTAGAAGAGGTAAAAAAATCTAATAAATCGGATATTGAATTTGCAGTTCCCATTGACAATACCAAAACAATTCGTCGCGCTTTAACCGAAGTAAAAGAGACTATTTTTATTTCATTTGGATTAGTGGTGCTTGTTATTTTCTTCTTTTTCAGAAACTGGCTAATTGCCATTAGGCCTTTGATTGATATTCCTATTTCACTTATTGCTACTTTCTTTATCATGTACATGGCAGGTTTTTCTATAAATGTATTAACCTTACTTGCTATTGTACTCGCCACGGGTTTAGTGGTCGATGATGGAATTGTGGTTACGGAAAATATTTTTAGAAAATTGGAAGAGGGCTTACCCTTAAAGCAAGCAGCTAGAGAAGGTAGCAAAGAAATTTTCTTTGCCGTTATATCCACCTCTATTACACTAGCCGTAGTATTTATGCCTGTTATTTTCTTGCAAGGTTTCATTGGTTCTTTATTTAAAGAGTTTGGAGTGGTGATTGCAGGCGCGGTATTAGTATCCGCTTTCGTTTCTTTAACTATTACACCAGTATTAAACGTATACTTAAGTAGAAAGGACGGCAAACAAGGAAGTTTTTATGAAAAAACAGAACCCTTCTTTAAAGGAATAGAGCTAGGCTATAAAAATTTATTAATTAAGTTTTTGAAAATACGTTGGGTGGCTTGGGTGATTGTTTTAGCCTGCGTAGTTATTATTGTTGCTATTGGATCAAATATTCAAAGTGAATTAGCACCCATTGAAGATAAGGGGGCTATAAGGGTAAGCTTATCAGGCCAAGAGGGTATTAGCTTTGAAGAAACGAAAGGGAATTTTTTAAAAGCAGTTCGACTTATTCAAGACTCTGTTCCTGAACACGCTTTCACCTTTGGTAGTGTTCCTGGATGGGGTGGAGGAGGAGCTGCTGTAAGTAGTAGAGTGGGTTTTGTGCCTATTGCCAATAGAGATAGAACGCAGTCTGAAATTGTTGCCGACTTAAATAAGAAGTTTAAAAAATTCAAAGACGTAAGGATATTCTCTATTGAAGAGCAAACTATTTCTGTGGGTATGATGTCTAGAGGTTCCTTACCTGTTCAATTTATTATTCAAAATTTAGACTTTGATAAACTGCATGCAGCCATTCCTAAATTTTTAGAAGCGGCTAGAAAAGATAAAACTTTTCAAAACGTAGATGTAAACTTGAAGTTTACTAAACCTGAATTTGATTTAACGATTGATAGAATGCGTGCAAGAGATTTAGGATTAAGCACTGCCGATATTTCTCAGACATTACAATCTGCATTCAGTGGTGCGCGTTCTTCTTATTTTATTATGAACGATCGTCAATACGAAGTTATTACGCAAGTAAAAAGAGCAGACAGGTCCAAGCCTACCGATATTAATAGTTTATATATAAGAAATAATAGAGGAGAAAGTATTCCTATTTCAAGTGTACTTAAGTTGGAGGAAAATAGTAATCCCCCTACTTTATATCACTATAACCGATTTAACTCAGCTACTATTTCAGCTTCTTTAGCGGAAGGTAAAACCATTGGAGATGGTGTCAACACCATGAATCAAATTTCTAAAGAAGTATTAGATGAATCTTTTCAAACTTCTTTAAGTGGCCCTTCAAGAGATTTTCAAGAAAGTTCTTCCAATATTTCTTATGCATTATTTTTAGCTTTGATTTTAATTTATTTAGTATTGGCTGCTCAGTTTGAAAGTTTCAAAGATCCATTTATTATTATGATTACCGTTCCTTTAGCCATTGCAGGTGCATTAATATGTTTGTGGTTATTTGGACAAACCTTAAATATATTTTCTGAAATTGGTATTATCATGTTAATTGGACTAGTTACCAAGAATGGTATTCTAATTGTTGAATTTGCGAATAAGAAAAGAGAAAAAGGTTTAGCCATTCGTGATGCAGTATTGGAAGCAGCCACGCAGAGGTTCAGGCCTATTTTAATGACTAGCTTAGCCACTGCCTTAGGCGCTTTGCCTATTGCTGTTAGTCTAGGTGCTGCCGCCACTAGTCGTAAGCCATTAGGTACGGTGGTAGTGGGAGGCTTATTATTTTCTTTAGTACTTACCTTGTTTGTGATACCTGCAGTGTATACTTATGTTTCTTCGAAGCATAAACGAGTAATAGACTAATTAGCTATGGTAAAACTTTGATAATTTTTTGGGCAATGCTGGAAGAGTATAGAATGAGTCCGGCAATGTCAGGAAAACTAGCTGCCAACTGCCTTGTTTTAGGAAAATATTTTATGTACCTTAAATATCTAAAATGTTAGTATGACTTCACAAAGGTTTTTATCACTAGATGTTTTCAGGGGAATGACCATTTGTTTAATGATCATTGTGAATACACCGGGTGATGGTGCGCAGACCTTTGCGCCATTTTTGCATGCAGACTGGCA
>JBEIIN010000103.1:0-6000 GCA_040380795.1 Sediminibacterium sp.
ATTTAGACTTCAGTGAATATAACCACACTTGGAACGTAACATCAATTCAAAATAGTTGGAATAGTATTATAGGATCGGGTTATTATTATCCTTTAATTGATTACGGAGACGTATCAACAAATAAAGATGATTTCCACGTTTCTACTTTTAGACCTGCCCTTTATGTAAAAGAATATATTGAAAAAATATTTGAAGGAACTACATATACTTTAAATTGTGATTTCTTTAATACTGATTTTTTTAAAAAATTAATAATCCCTAATAATACACAAGGTATTCAGGGAACAAATGATAGGTTTATTTTAGGCACAATTAGTGCAACAAAAACAATATTAAATAGTAACACCCCAACGGCACGAAACATTGATATACCTTTTGATAATACGACTTTACTTTACTTTACGGAAAATGGAAGTAAGAGCATATTTACTTATACTGATGGCACAAAGACGGTTAGAGCAATGGCTTCAATAACCGGTGTTTATCAAACGGATGCGGCTTCATCTATTACTGCGACCTTATACGTTGCAGGCGTAGCTGTTCAAACATTAACGCAAACAACAATTTCTGCAAACAATCCTTTTACTTTTAACTTAGATTGGACTGGTAATATATCTAATACAAATCAAGTTAGAATAGAAATAAGTGTTCCTGTAACGGCTAATACTTATATTGTAAGCGTATCAAGTGCAAATTTTACTTTTAACCAATTAGCTGCGCAGTTAGCAAGCGTTGTTTATAATGGTACAATATCAATAAATGATAACTTGCCAAAAGGTATATTCCAAAAGGATTTCTTTTTGTCTGTTTGTAAAATGTTTAATTTGTACGTTTATCAAGATAATATAAATGAGAAACAAATAAACATAGCGCCATATATTGACTTCTATTCAGATGCGGTTACTAATAGTTTAGATTGGTCGCAAAAAATAGATATGAATGCAAGTATATCTATTAAACCAATGTCGCAATTAAACGCGAGGTATTACGCTTATAGATATACTACTGATTCGGATTATTATAATGACAACTATTTAAAAAAATATGGTCAATCATACGGGGATTTTATTTATGATTCTGAATTTGATTTCGTAAAAGAAACTGCATCGACGCAGATTATATTTGCGCCTTCAGTATTAAGATTGCATACAGGTCAAGATAAATATCATAGTGAAATTTATAAACTATCAAATAATAATACACAAGAAGATCCAATGGATAGCGTTATTCGTATTTTGATGGCTAAGAAAATAACAGGTATTTCAACTTGGCATATAAGAAGTGATTCAGGCGGTAGCGGTTCTAATTTAGCAACTTTAACTTCATACGGGTATGCGGGACACTTAGACGATCCTGCAAATCCTGCTATTGATTTAAACTTTGGTGCGCCAAAAGAATTACAATTTCCTGCATCAACTTATCCTACAAATAATTTATTTAACACATATCATAAACCTTATATATTAGAAATTACAGATATGGAAAGTAAGTTATTATCTTGCAAAGTTTATTTAAACGAGTTAGATATTTACAATTTAGATTTTAGTAAATATGTATGGATCAATGGAATTTTATTTAGGCTTAATAAGGTAGACGGATATAATCCTATGGAGTATAAAACTACACAGGTTAATTTATTAAAAGTAATAAACACGAATTAATGGCAGACGAAATAATTGGTATAAAAGTAACCACCGACGCCGCGCAGGCAACCGCAGAAGTTCAAAAATTAGACAAAGCATTTGAGGCAACAGATGATTCGGTAAAGAGTTTAAGAACGCAGCTAAAAGAAGCAACCGCAAACGTTGCTATTATGGCTGATAAATTCGGTGCTACATCTAAGGAAGCAATCAATGCTGCTAAACGTGCGGCTGAATTAAAAGATCGTATCGGTGATGCTAAGGCTTTAACAGATGCCTTTAATCCGGATGCAAAGTTTAAGGCGGTTGCGGGTGCATTGTCAGGAGTAGCGGGTGGATTTAGTGCCTTACAGGGTGCAATGGCTTTATTTGGTAAAGAGAATAAAAATGTTGAAGCGGCTTTATTAAAAGTAAATGCTGCAATGGCTTTATCACAAGGCTTGAACGCATTAGGTGATTCAATTGATAGCTTTACAAACTTAGGAACACAGATACGAGCAAGCACAACGTATATGAACTTAAATAATGCAGCTACTAAAACGGCTGCGGTTATTCAAAAGGCGTTTGGTATTGCGGTTGCAGAAACAAGCGTTGGGTTTAAAGTTTTAAAAGGTGCAATAGTAGCAACAGGAATCGGTGCATTAGTGGTTTTATTAGGATCTGTAATTTCTAATTTCGACGCTATTTCTGATTGGATTAAAAAAAGTCCATTAGGTGCATTTGCTAAAAGCGTTGGTTCATTAGTAGAACAATTTACAGACTTTGTTGGTATTACAAGTCAAGCTAAAAGAAATATAGAAAATTTAACTGCTTCATCTAAATTAAGAAATGAGCAGATTGAAAGGGATATAAAATTACTTACTGCACAGGGCGGACAAGAAGAACAAGTTTATAAAAAAAGAACAGAGTTAGTTAATAATGATTTAGCCGTATTAAAAACAAAAGTTGATGCAAGTGGCAAGCTATATGGTGAAGATGCTAAAAAATGGAAAGATTTAAATAATGAAAAAGAAATTTTAACGGCTGATTATAATAAGAAAAGTGCAGAAGAAACTAAAAAAGCAAACGAGAAAGCTAAAAAGGATCGTGATGATGCTAATAAACAATCTGAAGAAGATACTAAGACTGCAAATAAAATGCTTATTGATTTACAAAATGAAAAAAGTAAAGCAATACTTACAGATGAAAATGATAAAGCATTAAAGCAATTAGAAATTGATAAGAAGGCTAAGGATGCAGAAATAGAGCAATTAAAAGTAAGCCAAAAAGTTAAAGATGAATTAATTAAACTTAATAATGAAACATACGAAGCTGAAAAAATTGAATTAGAAAAAAAGGCAAAAGAAGATAGGGATAAAAAGCAAGAAGAAGAACAAGAAAATCTTGATACATTTAATGAGAAAATTAAAGACATTAGGATTGCTGCAATTAAAGATGATAATGAAAGAGCAGAAGCAGAAAGGTTAGCTAAACTTGAAAGGGATCTAAAAGAGTTAGATGAAGATAAAGAGTTTATAAAATTATCTCAAAAAGAACAAGCTCAAATTAAAAAGGATTTAATTGATGCGTCTGAACTTGCAGGTCAAAAAAGCAAAAATGAAATTGTAAAAAAAGGATTACAAGAAGAATTAGATTTATTACAAATTCAACAAAAATCTTTAAGTACAGATTCAAAAGCATATTGGGTTAATGCTAAGGCTATTGAAGAAGCATCTTATAAATTAAAATTAGATGCGGCAAAAGGAAATGCAAAAGAAATTGAAAAAATAAATAAAGAACACTCTGAAAATAACATTGCTATTGAAAAAGCTGAAGCGGCTGCAAAAAGAGCATTGTTAATTGAAAGACTAAAATTGGTTGAAGATTTTGGTAAAAATATACAAGTATTAGCGGGTAAAAATAAAAAGGTAGCTATTGCAGGTTTGTTAATTGAAAAGGCAGCAGCACTTAGTCAGGTTTACGTTAATACGGCAGCAGCAGTTACTAAAGCCGTTGCTGTATCACCTTTAACATTAGGTTTGCCTTGGTCAGCTTTAGTTGCTGCAAATGGTATATTGCAAGGTGCAATAGTAGTAAAGTCTGCTATTGATGGAGTTAAAGCAATTAATTCAGCAGGATCTTCAGCAGGTTTAAGCGAAGATGGTAATATTAGTGGCGGTGGTGGTGGAGGTATTCCAAGTACAGGAGTTGGCGGTGGCGGCGGTAGTACGCCTAATACAGGTGGAGGATCTTTACCCGATACAGGCGGCGGTGGCGCACCAAATACAGGCGGTGGTGGAGGCGGTGGATCAACAGGTGGAGGCGGTGGTGGATCAGTTCGCGCTTATGTAGTTCAAAGTGATATTGAAGACGCGCAGCAAAGAGAAAGTGAAATACAGAATAGAGCAAGATTTGAATAAATGATAAATATATAAATAAAAACTATTTAAGGATATGAATACAGAATTACCAATATATATGTTAGATATTACCGAAAATATTGAAGACGATTCACAAGTCGACTTTATTGCATTGGTAGATCGACCTGCAATTCAAAAGAATTGGAACGCATTTAATAAAAGTCAAAAATTTGAAGTTACAAATGAAGATCGTCGTATTATTTCGGGCGCTATTATGTTGGCTGATACGCCTATTTTTAGGTCTGACGCTACTTATGGCGACTACTATGTGGCTTTTAGTGCTGATACTATTCTTAAAATTGTACAAAAGTTTTTCAAAAAAGGATTCCAAAGCAACGTCAATTTAATGCATAATTCAAACGCACAATTTGAAGGCGTTACATTATTCGAGAGTTTTATTTCTGATCCTTCGCGTGGTATTATGCCAATGAAAGGGTTTGAAGATGCACCTGTTGGAAGTTGGTTTGGTTCAATGATCGTAGATAATGAAGACGCGTGGGCTAAGGTAAAGAATGGTGATATTATGGGCTTCAGCGTTGAAGGGTTATTTAACTATAAACCTAAAGAGGTTAATAAGGTTGCATCAATGGTGGATGCTATTAAAAAAATATTGTCACAAGTTAAGTGATAAACATTTCATTTTTTAACTATATAATAAAAAAAGTATGAACGCACAGGAAGCAATTTTAAAAATTAAGGCTTTGTTTGAGGACAACGCCGCGCCTGTTGAGGAAGTGCAAGCTGAAGAAACTAAGGTTGATGAAACTAAAGTTGAAATGGCTGAATATTCTTTAATGGACGGAACTAAGGTTGAAATTTCAGCTTTGGAAATTGGCGGTTCTGTTACTATCGAAGGTTTGCCTGCACCTGCGGGGGATCACGAATTAATGGACGGCACAGAAATTACATTAGATGAAAACGGGATAATCGTTGAAATCGAAAGTAAGCAAGTAGAAGCATCACCGGAAGTGGATACAGAGGTGGAAGCTAAAAAAGAAGAAGACAAAAAGATGGCAGAAATGGCAGAACAATTTGAAGCAAAAATTGCTGAATTAGTTGAAGCTAAAAACGCATCTGAAGCAAAAGTTTTGGATTTAGAAAATAAAGTAAAGCAAGGATTTGCACAAGTAGCTGAATTAATCGAAGCACTTTCAAATACACCAAGCGAAGACCCAATTCAAAAGCCAAATAGTTTTAATGCATTTGTAAATACAAGTGATATTAAAGGGCAAAGATTAGAAAAATATAGACAAGCAATTTTAAACACTAAAAATTAAATAAAATGGGATTCGACGTATCAACATTAGCCGCATACACAGAGCAAAACGAAGCCTTATTGGTTACCGATTCTGTATTGGGCGCAAAGACTGCATCTTTAATCAAGAGTGCAGGTAACGTGATGGTTGGCGTAAAAAGCGCAGAAACTATCAACATTATGGACACAGACGCAATATTTCAAGCGGGCGGAAGCTGCGGATTTACTGCATCAGGTTCAACAACTTTTACTCAAAGAACAGTAACAGTTGGAAAAATTAAAGTAAACGAAGCACTTTGTCCAAAAGATTTAGAAGCTAAGTATTTACAAAAAGCATTACCAACAGGATCTATGTATGATTCTATTCCTTTTGAGCAAGAGTTTGCTGATAAGAAAGCGAAAACAATTGCTTCTCAATTGGAAACTTCATTATGGCAAGGTGATACTTCAAGTGTAAACGTAAACTTGAATAAGTTTGACGGATTAGTTAAATTGATCGGTGCTGCTTCAGGTGTTGTTGCTGCAAACGCTTCTACTTACATTAGTGGTGCGCCTTTGAGTTCAATTACTGCTGCAAACGTAATCAGCATTTTTGATGGTGTATATCAAGCAATCCCTGCACAAGTTGTAGCTGCTGACGATATGACTATCTTCTGTGGTCAAGATACTTTCAGAACTTACACTATTGCATTAAAGAACGCTAACC
>JBEIIN010000104.1:0-5995 GCA_040380795.1 Sediminibacterium sp.
CGGTGTACAAAATATCATAGACAGATCCGTCAGTCCATTTTAATTGCAATGCCTTGCAGCGGTATCCTAAAATATGGGTACTAGTATCAGTTGTTATAGCTTCTTGTGCAAGCAAACTATTTTTTGAAACAGGAGGATATTTGATAGTTTGTAAAAAATGGCTTTGGCCAATATCCTTGATAATAGTAGCCTTGTCTAATTGTGTATTGAATAAAATTGTTTGTACTAACTGAGGCGTGGTTAAGGTGGTCTTACATTGATTGCCTTTTACCCAAACTTCCTTTGTGCCAATGGGCAGTACCCCTCCATTTACTTTTTGTTCAGTGATTTGAAACTGAAGGGCACACTCTCCTACTAGCTTGGTTTGAGCATGCGCTGCAGCCGTATAAAAGAAGAGGCTTATAATTAGGGGGGTAATTTTAAACTTCAGGGGGTTTGGGGGGATTGATAGTTTATTTTTTTGTCTTGTCCTTTAAGGCTTGCACTTTTTTCTGAGTCTCCATCAATTGCTCATACTTGCTCTGCCAATTACTTTTCTTTTTAGGTATTTTACGTTTTACTTCAATACCTGCTAAAATTTTATCGTGGTTAATGATAAATTTCTGAATCACCAATTGCATCAGTAAGGTAATAACGTTAGAAACAGTGTAGTACCAGGTTAAGGCAGAAGGTAATCCGTTAAATATAAATAATAATACAACTGGGAATATATAAGGCATGTACTTTAAAGCAGGGTTATCCTGAGTAGGTGTCATGGCCATATTATATATGGACATTAGCAAACTAGTAATAACTGCAGTAAGGGTAAATAAACTAATATGGTTACCAAAACTAGGTATGGTAAAAGGAAGTGTCGCTATAGAATCATAGCTAGATAAATCCTGGCTCCATAAAAATGATTGTCCTCTTAAAGAAATATTGGAGTTAAAGAAACTATACAAAGCAAAGAAGATAGGAATTTGTAGTAAGGCTGGAATACAACCGCCTAATGGGTTTACGCCTGCCTCTCTAAACAATTTCATTTGCTCCATGGCAAAGCCTTGTTGATCGTCGCCTAATTTTTTCTTAATCTCATCTAATTCAGGTTTCAATACTTTCATCTTCGCACTACTCAAATAACTTGAATAAGTAAGTGGAGAAGTCACTAATCTAATAAATACAGTTAACCATAAAACTACCCAACCAAAATTTTTGACAAAGCCTGCAATAAAGTCAAATACAGGCATTAAAATATATTTATTAATAGGACGTACAAAAGAATATAAGTCTCTTCCTAAGTTTACTATTTTTTCCATCTCAGGTGCCTGTGTTTTCAGGATAGCAAAATCATTTGGGCCAAAATAAAGTGACAATGGAATACTAGCATTCGTACCCGTTACCTTAGTTTGCAATTGTGATTTTAATGTAGCAAGCCCATTACTGCTATCTACTTTGCGTTCCCAATTCACATTACCTGTAGCAAAGCCTTCTTTAGACATTAAAGTGGTCGTAAAGAACTGTTGTACTAAACCCACCCATTGTACTGGCTTTTCAAATACTTTAGAGGTATTACTTGAAATATAATCAAATTCGCCTCCTTCTGAAAAACAGATATTAGACATTTGACGCTCATACACCGATGTACGCTCTTGTTGATAAGCATTTACATCCCATACAAGATTCAATTGATTATTCGTTAATAATTGATCAGTTCCTTCTAATTGAATATTCCATTCAACATTATATTTTTTCGCTTCTAATGTAAACTGATGACGAATAGTTTTACCCGCAGGGGTTGTATAGGCAAACTCAATTTTTTGTGCACCCTTTTCACCAGTGGTGATAGTCTTGGTTGGAAATAAAATTTGATTGACTTGAAGGGTTTTATTATCTCCAATATTGATAGGATAATTTAAAGAACTACTATCTCCCAATTTAACCAAGTCCTTTTTATAGTTCGTATATTTCTTAAGTGTTACTTCTGCTACTTGCCCCCCTTTGTTACTAAACTTCACTTTCACCAGTTCATTCTCTAAATAAGTAAACTCTTCTTTAACAGTATCTATATTGTTTACAACAGCACCAGAAGTGGAATCTAATTTTACAGGACTTTGCAAAGCAGCTGCTTTGGCTGCAGTCGCTTTTACCATGGCAACAGAATCATCAAAATGCTTTTTATAAGTAGCTAAGTCCGTTTGTTGTTTATTAGTGTACCAGAAGTACATGAAAAACAAACCGGCCAATAATACAAAACCAATGATTGTATTTTTATCAGTATTCATACGCGAAATTTAATCGTAATTAACGAGGGCCAAAGGTATCGTTTTTTTACAAATTTCGGCTGTATTTACCCCCTACCTGATAAAGGGTATTGGAAATCTCCCCTAAACTGCAATATTTGACCGCTTCCATTAAAACGGCAAATATATTGTCATTTTCCAAGGCCGCTTTTTGGAGCTTTTTTAGATAAGGAGCACTTAAGGACTGGTTCCTTTTTTGGAAGCTTGCCAGGTTTTTAATTTGTAGATTTTGTTCTGTGGACGAGGATCTAAAGATGGCTTGTTGGTCGGCATTATTTTTTTGATGCGGTTGTACAAAACTATTTACCCCAATAATAGGAATTTCACCTGTATGTTTTTTAGTTTCATATTGCAGGCTTTCTTCCTGAATTTTTGTACGCTGATACATTCTTTCCATCGCACCCAATACACCCCCTCTATTATTTATTCTTTCAAATTCTTGCATCACTGCTTCTTCTACTAAGTCGGTTAACTCTGTAATTAAGAAACTTCCTTGTTGAAAATTCTCTACCTTGGTAGTACCTAATTCTTTATTAATAATTAATTGTATCGCTAAGGCACGTCTTACACTTTCTTCAGTGGGTGTTGTGATGGCTTCATCATATGCATTGGTATGTAAACTATTACATTGGTCATAAATAGCATACAGGGCTTGTAGCGTAGTTCTAATATCATTAAAATCTATTTCTTGCGCGTGCAAACTTCTTCCACTGGTTTGGATATGGTATTTTAATTTTTGAGAACGCTCATTGGCATGATATTTATGCTTCATGGTATTGGCCCAAATTCTTCTAGCCACTCTTCCAATAACTGCATATTCAGGATCCATTCCATTGCTAAAGAAAAAACTTAGGTTGGAAGTAAAATCATCAATAGCAATGCCTCTATTCATAAAATATTCAACATAGGTAAATCCATTGGCCAAAGTAAAGGCCAACTGTGTAATGGGATTCGCCCCTGCTTCTGCAATATGATAACCAGAAATAGAAATACTATAAAAATGTTTGACTTTATTGTCAGCAAAATAAGCTTGCACATCGCCCATCATTTTTAATGCAAAATCGGTAGAGAAAATACAAGTGTTTTGTGCTTGGTCTTCTTTTAAAATATCGGCTTGTAAGGTACCTCTTACATTCGTTAGTACTTCTTGCTTAATTTTATTATACACTGCTGGCGCTAATACCTGGTCACCAGAAACACCTAATAATTGAAGGCCTAGCCCGTTATGCCAGTCCTTAAAATTTAATGATTTGTTCGCATTAAAATATTCGGGAGGCGTAGACCCTTTAAATAAAAGCTTCATTTTTTTACGAACAGCTGGCCATAATTTATTAGCCGTAATATATTTTTCACAGGCTTGGTCAATGGCTGTATTAAAAAACTGCGCCATAAGAATAGGCGCTGGCCCATTAATGGTCATACTTACAGAAGTACTTGGACTATTTAAATCAATGCCACTATATAATTTTTTAGCATCATCAATACTTGCCACATTCACACCTGCATTACCAATTTTACCATAGACGTCTAATCTTTTTTCAGGATCATGCCCATATAAAGTAACACTATCAAATGCAGTAGAAAGACGAATTGAATTTTGCCCCTTACTTAAAAAATGAAATCTTGCATTGGTTCTTTCAGGACAACCTTCACCAGCAAACATTCTAGTAGGGTCTTCGTTGCCTTGTTTAAATTTAAATACGCCAGCAGTATAAGGAAAGTAACCAGGTAAATTTTCTTTCAAATGCCAATGCGCAATATCACCCCAGTCTTTAAAACTAGGCACTTGCACTTTTTGAATTACTGTCCCTGATGCTGTTTCAAAACTCAATGCTTGTTTTAATTTTTTTCCTTTTTGATCTATTTCTAAAAAAGGCTTTTTATAAGCAGCTGCCTTGGCAGGCCAATCTAGTATTAACTGCTTTACTTCCTTATCAATACTTTGTTCAATGAGTTGATTGGCTTTTAGTATTTTTTTATCTTCTTTTAAGATAGGCTCTTTTAATACTTCTTGAAAACAGTACCATTTTGAAGCAATATTTTTTTGTTCCTCAATCCATTGATTATTTTTTTGAATAGTAGAAACAATTTCAGCTAAATAATTATTTCTTTTATTGGGAAGCATGGGCGCTGTTACCTCATTTTCATTATAGTTCGGCTCCCATGGAAGCGGGTTCCATTTTATAGAATGTGTTTGATAAACAATGGCTGCTAGTGCATTGTACATGGCTTGCATACCAGGGTCACTGAAATGAGAAGCAATGGTTCCAAAAACTGGAAGCGAATTTTTTTGATCCTCCCATATATGATGCGAACGGCGATATTGTTTACGCACATCTCTAACGGCATCTAAACCCCCTGCTCTATCAAATTTATTAATGGCAATTAATTTTGCATAATCAATCATGTTAATTTTTTCCAATTGTGTAGGCGCGCCAAATTCAGGCGTCATCACATAAATGGGAATACTTACATAATCTACAATAGTGGCGTCATTCTGCCCCACCCCTGCCGTTTCAATAATGATAGCATCATAGCCTGCCTCCATTAATAGTTCAATAATAGCATCCATTGAATGGGCAATGGTATTTTTATCAGACCTAGTGGCCAAGGAACGCATAAAAACATTTGGATGATCAATGGCATTCATACGAATGCGATCGCCTAGTAATGCACCACCGGTTTTTCTTTTGCTAGGATCTACAGAAATAATTGCAATGGTTTTATTAGGGTTGGCTAATAAAAAATATTGAATGAGTCTATCACAAAAAGTAGACTTTCCAGCCCCTCCTGTTCCCGTGAGTCCAATAATGGGAATATTTTTCTTTGTTTTTGTCGATGGCTTTTTAGAAGTATTATTTTGCAAAAGCGTAATAGCTCTACTTATTTGTCGAGGATCAATTTTTTTAGCAAAAGATAATTTAGGCAATTTTTTTGGAGAAAAATCTTTCAATGTATAATCGCATAATTGAATCACTTGTTCAATCATGCCTTCAATACCTAATTTCAAACCATCTTCAGGTAAATATATTTTAGAGATACCTATCTTTTCTAAATAAGCTGCTTCTTTTGGTAAAATAGTACCACCACCACCGCCTACAATTTTAATATGTTGATAGCCTGCCTCATTTAATAATTTTCTAACGTAAGTGAAAAATTCAATATGCCCACCCTGATAAGAAGTAATGGCAATACCTTGTACATCTTCTTCAATAGCAGCTGCTACAATTTCTCTAGCAGAACGGTTATGTCCAAAATGAATAATTTCTGCGCCTTTTTCTTGGAGTACACGACGCATAATATTAATGGAGGCATCATGCCCATCAAATAAACTAGTGGAAGTAAGGATACGTATATTACTCATGGTATAAAGCTAACAAATGTTAGCAACATGACAAATAAAAACGCAAAAAACTAACTACGCTTCTTTAGCAGCTTGAACTTTGGCAGCTGCAATAAAATGCACAAATAATGGAGCTGGATGCTCTACCGTACTTTTTAATTCTGGATGATATTGAACCCCAATAAAGAAAGGGTGATTCGGTAATTCTACAATTTCCACAAGGCCTAATTCCGGGTTCACACCACTTGTGACCATTCCATTTTCTTGGAATAATTTCAAGAAGGTATTATTAAATTCATAACGATGTCTATGTCTTTCGTTAATAGTAGTGGTGCCATAAATTTTATAGGCAAGGGTATCTTTTGTAATGGTA
>JBEIIN010000105.1:0-5944 GCA_040380795.1 Sediminibacterium sp.
GGTTTTAAAGCACCAGATTTTAGACAACTTTTTTTAGATTTTACTAATGCAGCTGCGGGGAGTTATAGTGTATTTGGTTCTGCACAAGCACAACAAGTCATTGCTAAATTAGAGGCACTAGGACAAATCGGAAATTTATTTCCTAATTATTATTTATTAAAAGCACTTAAGCCTGAATATTCTAATGGTGTTCACTTTACATGGGATTGGAAAATCAACACCCGTTCTGCCTTGTCCCTACAATTATTTAGAAATGATATCAAAAATTTAATTGAAACACAGCAGGTAGGTACTTATATCTCAGGCGCTCAAATTTATAGTTATTTAAATATTGGACGCGCCTTTACGACTGGATTTGAACTAGAGGCACAACATACCATTAATTCAAATTGGTCACTTAGCGGGGGGTATCAGTATTTACGCACAGGCGATAAAGACCAGATCGCAGAAATTAAATCAGGTACAGTCTATACCAAAAACAGCCAAGGCTATAGCAGGATCATGAAATTGAATGAATATGTTGGTTTACCCAATACAAGTAAGCATAAACTACAAGTAAAACTCAATTATAATTCCCTCAAGGGTTATTACTTGAATCTAAGAGCCATTTACAGAAGCAAGTGGGCTGTGAATAATAACAATGGCAATGAAGTTTTTGACAATGGTGATGTTTTTGCTAGTGGCTATCTTGCCATCAACAGTGCTGCTGGTAAATCATTCAAGAATGGTGTAAGCCTTCAAGCAGGTATAGATAATATCTCCAATTATATCGATGCGGCTAACCTTCCTAATTTACCAGGAAGAACTTTTTATACAAGTGTTAAGTATCAATTACAAAAAAATAAATAAAAAATATAAACAAATACATCATGAAAAAAATTCTAACAAAATTTACATTGTTCTTAAGCCTAGCATTAGCATTGGTTGCTTGTAGAAAAGAGGAAGAAACAATGGTTCTTCCATTAAGTGCTATTACAGTGAGCGATCTTGCAGCAGATACTGTAACAGGATTAGGTGTTGATGGTAGGCCTCAAAGTGCAGGTACGACTACTTATTATAGTTTAGTAGATAACAAAATAATTGCTTCAACCGATGCAGCTTCTACAAAATGGGATATTGCTTTTTCTTCTACTAAAATTTTAGTGAACAGCGGTACAAGCGGTCCAGGATTAGGTGGTGCATTTGTTTTTAAAGGATTATTTGATGATTTAAAAACAATTCCAGCTGATTCAACTTTTGCTACTGACAATGCAACTGCGGCCTCCTATGCAATTCCATTAGGAAGCGGAAAAGCTTGGTATACTTATGATGGGTTGACAACACTTGTAAGTCCAATTGCGGGTCGTGTTTTAGTGATTAAAACTGCAACAGGTAAATATGCAAAAATTGAAATTTTAAATTATTATAAAGGTGGTGTAACCTTAGCGTCTACTGCATCAGTGAACGATAAATTATTCAAGCAGCGTTACTACACATTTAGATATGCGTATCAACCCAATGGCTCTAAGACCTTTTAGCTTTAAAACTCCAAGTGATCAAAAACTCCGCAACGGTCTCGTTCGCGGAGTTTTTTCCTTTAGACATACATACAATCGTTTTACCTTCTCCAGTTGCGATAGAATCATTAATGGCTGCTTGAATTGCTGCGCCGTCTTCACAAGTAAATAGCACAGTGCCGGTTGCTTTTTTAATAAAATTTACTTCCATCTTTACGACCAACATGCTAATCTTTGGATTACGCTTATAGACCTGTCCAAATGCCAACATGCCCGAACACAATTCTGCGGCCATCGCTTCTACCGCGAAATAAATAGATTTAAAAGGGTTTTGAGTAAACCAAGAGTAGCGAATACGCACTACACATTTTTGGTCATCATAATAATGTATTCTCAAACCCGCAAAAAAAGCGGCTGGCAATTTTTGAAATAAAAAAAAGCGAAATAGAAGGGGGCTTGTCATTAAGCGACTGAATTTATTAAAAGCGGGATTCATAGTCTATATATTATTACATTAAAATTAAGGATATCTTAGATGAAAAGGCTTCTGATTTATAAAATTTATAACTAAGAAAGATCATTCTACTTGGTTTGGACTAGCACTGAAGGTTTAGTATTGAAAAAAAGGCACTCCTAAAGGGTGCCTTTTTAAGTTAATGACTTAATTTTAAGACCAAAACCAATTGCTATGACTCAAGAATTGCAAGGCTATGATTACATTGTTTTTATACTCTACTTTTTAATAATTGCCAGCTATGGCTTTTGGATTTATAAACGCAAACAATCGGCCACTTCCAATTCAACCGATTTTTTTTTAGCAGAAGGTCAATTAACTTGGTGGGCAATTGGAGCAAGTTTAATTGCTTCTAATATATCAGCAGAGCAGTTTATAGGAATGAGTGGAAATGGGTTTAGATTAGGTTTAGCGATCTCAGCCTATGAATGGTTAGCAGCGGTTTCATTAGTCGTAGTGGCCGTATTTTTTATGCCGGTGTATTTGAAAAACAGAATTTACACCATGCCACAGTTTTTGAAAACAAGGTATAACGAAACAGTGGCTATGATCATGGCTATCTTTTGGTTGTTCTTATACATATTTGTAAACCTTACTTCCATTTTATATTTAGGAGCAATTGCTATTAATAATTTAACAGGCGGTACCCACTTTCATTTAATTATGATAGGCCTTGCGCTATTTGCCTTGTTTATTACTTTAGGAGGCATGAAGGTGATTGGCTACACCGATGTAATACAAGTATTAGTATTAACAGTGGGTGGTCTTATCACTTCTTATATAGCTTTAACGGTAGTGGGTGAAAAATTTGGTTATGGTAGTAATGCCATTGCAGGATTTAATCATTTATTAAAAGCAGCACCAGGTCATTTTAATATGATATTTGATAAACCTGGTGTAGGCGCAACACAAAAACAAATTGACGATTATTCAAGCTTACCAGGACTAGCAATGATGGCAGCTGGTATGTGGGTAGCGAATTTAAATTATTGGGGATGTAATCAATACATTACACAAAGAGCCTTAGGCGCAGATTTAAAAACGGCAAGAACTGGAATTTTATTTGCAGCCTTTTTAAAATTATTAATGCCTGTGCTTGTGGTACTTCCAGGTATTGCTGCTTATGTACTTCATCAAAATGGAGAATTGCAACAAGAAATGTTAAGTGGTGGTAGTTTGAATCAGGACAATGCGTATTCTTCGGTAGTAGGGTTTTTACCTATTGGCTTGAAAGGCTTATCCATGGCGGCTTTAACAGCAGCTATTGTGGCTTCTCTAGCAGGTAAGGCTAATAGTATCTCTACTATTTATTCTTTAGATATTTATAAAAAATATATTAATAGAGAGGCTTCTGATACTAAAACTGTAACAACAGGACGCGTCATAATTATTATCTCTTTAATCATTGCCATAATAATTAACTGGAACGATACATTAGGTATTGGTGGAAAAGGTGGCTTTGAATTTATTCAAAAATATACAGGTTATATTTCACCTGCTATCTTCCCGGTTTTCTTATTAGGTTTCTTTTGGAAAAAAGCAACTTCAAAAGCGGCCATCACAGGTATTATAGTTGGCGTTGTATTGTCTATCGTATTTGATAAATTTATTGTGGGCTGGGCAGGCAATGAAACTATTTTATATACAGCATACTCTAATGGACATGGCGGATTTGAAATTCCTTATTTAATTCAAATGGGATTAGTATTTGCCTTTACCATGATCACTATTGTGCTTGTAAGTTTATTAGATAAGAGCGGACAAAAACATGAAAACGATTTAATAGAAGATGGCACTAAATATACATTAACCAACGCCAATTTAGCAATGATTATTATAGTCTTGGGACTGGTGGCCGCAATGTATATTCGATTTTGGTAAATAGAAACTAATAATGCTTAGATTAATTCATTTAAAATTAAATTAGATATCAATGCTTATTAGAATAATTCAATACGCTTACCTTGTTCAACATATTTAATAGTAAGCGCCTCGGTATTGGATTGGATAATATCTTTTTTGATGGAGCTTTCGCAGCTAGCGCAAGGTTTGATATGGGTAATATAAATAGGCACTTTTGGAAGTTGGCCATTAGAAAGCTTATTTAGTAATTTCATTTCTTGCATTAATAAGCGGGGCGTTAGATGACCATACAGAAATTTATTGGGCATGGCATTATCAAAAGAAACTTCAATAAAAATAGCTTTAAGTGTTTGCGCTATTACCTTATCTGCAATAGCCTTCCATAATTGTTCTAATTGATTCGATTTTTCTATTTCATCGGCACCAGTATCTCCTAAGTATAATAAATAGCTATTATTATTACGTACTAAAAAAGCACTGCTTTCATATGGGTTTACATGACTAAGTATATAAGGGGTAACCTTTAATTCGGTACTAGGAATTCCAATTTCTTTACCAGGCGTTAAGTAGTTATAGGTATACTTATTTAAAATAGGCTTATCGCCCTCGCTTCCAAAATTAGCCCAGCTTTTAGCCGTAAAATAGTTATTCTTTAAAATGTCTATTACAGCATTGAAACCATAAATATTTTTAGGACTATCATTTGGTGAATTTAAAATAAGTCCTGCCACATGGTCTAAATGTGCATGTGAAATAAAATAAGCCTTGATATTATTTTTTTGAACTTCTTCAGCGCTAGACTTTGTAAATAATTTATTAGTTACTGCTTTTTGCAAACCAGCATTAATGGTACCTGCGTCTAAACAAATATAATTATTAGAGCCTTTAGCAGCCACCATATAGGAAGAGAGGTTGGCTTCATCTAGACCGCCCTTTACACCAAGAGGTATAACGGTAAAACCAGTAGAGGTGGTTTGTGCTTTAACACTTATACTTAAATTAATAGCAAATAGGTAAAATAAAATAATTCGTAAGTTCATGATAATCTATTTAATTATTTAATGGTTTAAAAATTAATTGGTCAATCATTTATGCGAAATATTGTTATCTACTTTATTTAAAAAAGCTTTCAATGTGGCAAGGTATTCTTCTTTATTATCCTGCATAGTGGCATGACCAGCGTTTTTTATCATTTTGAATTCAGCGCCAGGAATCATAGTTTGAAAATGTTGAATAGTGCTAGGCCTTGCTTCATCGAACTCGCCTGCTACTAATAAGGTGGGTACTTTAATAGTTGCAAGAAAGGCTACGCGGTCATACTTTAATAAATTACCAGTGGCTGTGAACTCGCTTGGCCCCCACATAAATTCATATACATTAGAACCTGAAAATAATTTAGCAGTATCGGCCTGACCTTTTGTTCTTTCTGTTCTTCTTAGAAAGTTTTTATAATAAAGCGTAACTGCATCTTGATAAGCTGGGTTATCGTAGGTTTTATTTTTTTCATTTACTCTAATATTTGTTTGAATAGAATCAGGTAGGGAAGCAATTAAAGTATCTGCATCCTTTGTCCAGCTTTCAGTACTAAATAAAGGGCTACTAAAAATAATAGATTTTATATGCTTGGGGTATTTAATATAATAGTCAATGCCTAGCATGGTACCCCAGGAATGTCCGTATAAATAAAAGTCTTTTAAGTTTAGAGCTGTTCTAATTTGTTCTAATTGTTCTACATAATTTTCAATAGTCATTAAAGCAGTGTCGGTAATTCTTGTTGACCTTCCACATCCTAGTTGATCAATAAATATTACGGGACGGTCATTGCTTAATTCTTTTAAATTTTCTAAGCCATAACTAGAAGAACCTGGCCCACCATGTAATAATAGAAGTGCAGGTTTATTGCCTGTACCATTAATACGGTACCAAACCTTACCACCTTTCACTTCTATAAAACCCTCCTTAGGACTACTGGAGCTAGAACTACAGCTTATTAAAAGGCTGTAAAAAAATGTTAAGATTAAAAGAGGCAAAAAGCTTTTTGTTTTCATGGAGAACAATTTTTTATAAATAA
>JBEIIN010000106.1:0-5918 GCA_040380795.1 Sediminibacterium sp.
ATCTTAGGTGATGAAGATCATTTAGGAGATATGGATTTTAAAGTAACAGGTACACGCGATGGTATTTGCGGTGTGCAAATGGATATTAAAGTAGATGGTTTAAGTATGGACATTATGCGTGAAGCTTTGTCTCAAGCTAAAAAAGGTCGCTTACATATTTTAGATGCCATGTATGAGTGTATGCCAGCGGCACGTGCCGATGTGAAACCACATGCACCAAGAATGGTTAAATTAATTATTGATAAAGAATATATTGGAGCTGTGATCGGGCCAGGTGGTAAAATCATCCAAGAGATGCAAAGAACTACTGGTGCGACTATTAATATTGAGGAAGTGGGCAACCATGGTGAAGTAAGTATCTTCTCTGCTAACAAGGATAGCTTAGACGCTGCTGTGAAGTGGATCAATGGTATTGTTGCTGTTCCAGAAATTGGAGATGAATACGAAGGGGTAGTAAAGGGTGTGAAAGAGTTTGGTGCTTTCGTTGAATTTATGCCAGGCAAACAAGGTTTATTACATATTAGTGAAATAAGCTGGAAGCGTTTGGAAACAATGGATGGTATCTTTAATGAAGGAGATGTAGTAAAAGTAAAATTGGTTGGTTTGGATCCTAAAACAGGCAAATTCAAATTAAGCCATAAAGCTTTATTACCTCGTCCGGAGCAAGCGCCTCGTGAAGACCGCGGTCCAAGAGACTAGAGTGTAGGATAAGCTTAGATTTAACAAGTTTAATTATATATTAAAAAGTTTAAATATATAAATGCCCCGATTTATCGGGGTATTTTTTTTGATAAAAACTTATCGAAAAAGGGGAAAAATGTTCAACAAAGGTAAAAAAGAGAAGTATAGAAAATAATCTTCATTATTTTGAGGATTTTCTCGGTTTTTATATATCTTCACGTTAATATATTGTTATTTTTTAAACCCAATTTATTAATCAAACTATTTTTTTATGAGAAAACTTTTTGTTTTCGCTATTCTCATTTTGGCTTCGTTAATCACTAATGCCCAGGATAAGAAAATTAGAGGTAAGGTTACCGACCAAAAAAGTGGAACTCCTCTTCAGGGGGTATCTGTGATTATTAGTGGTACTTCACTCGGCACAAATACTGGAGTTGATGGTAGTTTTGAATTAGCCGTTCCATCATCTGCTAAATCATTGAATTTCTCCTACACAAGTTATGAAAGCATTCAAGTTGCTCTTGGAGGAAAAACTCAATTTGATATAAAAATGATAACTACAGAGGCGAGCCTTCAGGAAGTTGTGGTAGTGGGTTACACTAAATCAACTAAAGAAGCTTTCACTGGTTCCGCAAAAACTGTATCAGGTGAACAATTAAATAACAAGAATATCTCTAACGTTTCTCAAGCATTGGCAGGGGAAGTTGCAGGTTTAAGAGTCATTAACCCTTCAGGTCAACCTGGAGCTTCAGCAACTTTACGTATTAGAGGTTTTGGTTCTGTAAACGGAAACCGTTCTCCATTATATGTAGTGGATGGTGTACCTTTTACTGGATCACTGAATTCAATCAATCCGAATGATATCCAAAATACTACTGTATTAAAAGATGCTGCTGCAACCTCTATTTATGGTTCACGTGGTGCAAACGGTGTAGTTGTAATTACAACTAAAACAGGAACTGCTAGAAAATCATTTATTGAAACCGACGTTAAATTCGGTACCAACCAAGCTATTCTACCAAGATATGATGTAATAAAATCTCCAGAGGAATTTATCGGTCTTGGTTGGGAAGCTTTGTATAACGAAGGAGTAATTGCAAAAAATGCAAACCCTGCAGGATATGCTAACTCGCGTTTATTCTCTTCTGGTGGTATAGATCCAAGAAACAATATTTGGAGAAACGTAACTACTGGAGCAGACTTAATCGATCCATATACCCGTCTAGTGCGTCCAGGTGTAATGAGAGTTTACGATCCTGAAAACTGGGAAGACTATGCCTTCCAAGCATCAAATAGATTGGAATCAAACATAAGATTTGGTGGTGGTGATGCAAAAACAAACTATTTCTCCTCATTTGGTTATTTGAACGACCAAGGCTATTCACTCAACACAAATTTCCGCAGACTTAATGCCCGCATTAACCTTAACCATGAAGTAAAAAAATGGTTCACGACAAACTTCAACCTAAATTATGCGAACACTACCACTAATAATAATGGGCAAGGTTCAAGCTCAAATAGTGTTTTTTGGTTCGCCGATAATATTCCATCCATCTACCCATTGTTTATGAGAGATGCGGCAGGTGAGAAAATCGTTGACCCTATTTTTGGTGGATACCGTTATGATTACGGAGAAACAGGAAGAAAATTTGGTTCTCTTACCAATGCAATTGCAGATGCGAATTTCAATACTTCAAGAACATTCAATAATGAGCTTACATTTACTACATCTGCAAATATCAATTTCACAAAAGATCTTGTACTTGAAAACAGACTTGGTGTCCAGTATAATTCAACTGTAGGTTACACACTTACCAATAAGTTCTACGGATCAGCCGCCGGACAAAATGGCTCCATTTCTCAAAGTAGGAACAACCTAATGAATGTGAACCTTCTTACTATGCTTCGCTATAAAAAAGCCTTTGGATTAAATAATCTAAATGTTTTGGCTGCGCATGAATCTACAGATTATGATTTTGAAGTTTCCTCTGCATCAGGACAAAATCTTGTTAGTAATTATGATTTATCACTAGCAAATGCGATTGTTAAAAACCCAACACAAAATTCATATAATAACACCAATACACTCGAGAGTTATTTTTCTCAATTAAACTATGATTATAACGGTATTTATTATTTATCAGGTACTGTGAGAAGAGACGGTTCTTCTAGATTTGTGCCCGAGAAACAATGGGGTACTTTTGGATCCGTTGGTGTAGGTGCGGTTTTGACAAGAACTCGTTTACTTGAAAATTCTAAATTCTTAACTTATCTTAAGCTAAAGGCTAGTTATGGTATTTTGGGTGATCAGAGTGGTCTTTCATTGTATCCAGGTGTTTCAAGCATCAGTATCGGTGTATTAAACAACCTGCCTTCATTTGGTATCCCAACACCGGGTAACCCTGAGTTAACTTGGGAAACTTCTAAAATGTTCCAAACGGGTGCAGACTTTAAAATAGGAACTTTCCTTGAAGGTACTATTGAATATTACCGAAAAAATACCAGTAACTTGATTTTTGATAGACGTGTAGGTATATCTAATGGATTTGCTTTAATTACAGTAAATGATGGTGTATTAAGAAATGAAGGTATAGAGTTAGAATTAACAGGACATATTCTTAAAGGGGATAACTATTTCTTAGACCTTAGCGTGAACGCTGAGCAATTTGATAATACAATTATTAACATGCCACTTGACCCTTCAACTGGGAACAAGCCTAAAATCATAGATATCCAAGGGCAATTCGGCTGGGCGCAAAACAGATCAATTTTCGATTATTACATCCGTAATTTTGCAGGCGTTGATCCAACAGATGGAACTAGTACATGGACAGTTTATTACCAAGACTTAGACGGAAATGGAAGTTATAAAAAAGGGGAGGAAGTACTAAACTTAGAACAATTCAAGGCTGATAATCCAACTAAGTTCTCTAGTCTGAAACAAGGAATCACAAAAACCTATTCAGATGCTACCCAATATTATATTGGTAAGTCTGCTATTCCAAAATTAAGAGGTGCATTTAATTTATCTGGAGGCTATAAAGGCTTTGAGCTGGCAGTGCAATTACTCTATAGTGTAGGTGGATACGCATATGATGGCGCTTATGCTGGCTTAATGGGTAATGGCCTTATCGGTGGAAACAATTGGCATTATGATATATTTAATCGTTGGCAGCAAGCTGGTGATAAGACAACTGTACCCCGTCTATCTAACGAGAAGGATGCTAACGTAACATCATCATCATCTAGATTTTTAGTAAAAGCAGATTACCTTGCATTGAATAATGTTCGCCTTGGTTATAACCTTCCTTCATCTATAACTAAGCGTTTTGGTATTCAGGGTGGTTCATTTTATGTTTCTGGGGATAACCTTTGGTTAGGCTCAGCTAGAAATGGATTCAATCCAACTACCTCTGAGACAGGTGGTTCTAGTACATATACTTATTCTCCGCTTTCAACTATCACTGCTGGTTTAAAAATTAAATTCTAAATTTAAAAATCGTTTTATATGAAACAATCATATTTAATATTGACATCTTTAATAGCACTTACCCTAGGTAGTTGTAAAAAAGATTTTCTTATTACTGAGCCTAATCAATTTACTACACCTGAACGTCTAAGTGCTGATGCGAAACAAGATCCAAAGCTACTTGCTGGAAATATTGCAGGTTTATACACCACTATGTTTACTACAGGTGTTGGAGGTACAACTGGTCATGATGATTTTGGTCAAAAAGGCATTGACATTTATACAGATATGCTCCAATCAGACATGGTACTTGGTGCGCTAAACTATGGATGGTATTCCAACATAGCACGTTACAATGCCAGTGTTGATTTTACGCGAAATGAAGTTTATATTCCATTTCGATATTATTATAGACAAATTTTTGGAGCTAATACTATTATTGATATTCTTGGTGGTACTAATGCTGTTCCAACTGAGGCTGGGAACAAGTATACCATGGGACAGGCCAAAGCAATGCGCGCCTATTCCTATTTTTATCTTAGTCAGCTATACGGTAAAGAGTACGGTGCAGGCACTGATAAACTGGTTCCTATCTATACTTCAGCTAAGCAACTGAATCAACCAAAAGCAACTACCAAAGAAGTATACGACCTAATGGTAAAAGACCTAAATGATGCGATTAGCCTACTTACAGGATTTACTAGAGCTACAAAAGACCAAGTAGATATAAATGTAGCTAGGGGCCTACTTGCTTATGTTCTTTCTGCAAGAGGTACACAAGCTGACCTAGCCGAAGTGGTTAGTTTAACAGACCTTTTAATGAAGGCCTATCCTAAAACAACACCTGCTAATTTGTATTTTGATGGAACCAATGCAACTTCAACTACAGCAGGCTTTAATAACGTTGCAACGCCTAGCTGGATCTGGGGTGTTGACCTTACACTTGCACAAGGAATTAACCTAATATCATGGTGGGGACAAGTTGATCAATTTACCTATAGTTATGCTTGGGCAGGAGATCCAAAGAGAATAGATCTTGGCTTGTATAATCAAATTGGATCTGATGATATTCGCAAAAACCAATTCCCTGCCCCTGGTATATCAAGGGCACTTCAACCCATTGGAAAATTTTGGGCGCCTGCAAGAGTTAGTGGAGGACAGAGGTTTGTTGAGACTGATAATCTATATATGCGTTCAGATGAATTTTACCTACTTAATGCAGAGGCTAAAGCACGTACAAATAAAACTTCAGATGCTATAACTGCTCTTAAATCTTTCTTAACAGGCAGAAAGACAGATGTTAGTTATATTGATGCACTTTCTGGGGAGGCTCTTTTAAATGAAATTTATCTTCAAACAAGGATAGAACTTTGGGGAGAAGGTAAAGCATACCTTGCAATGAAAAGATTAAAGAGATCTGTAGTAAGAGGTACTAATCACCTTTTTGAAGCATCTGCAACCATTCCATATACTGATGCAAAATTAACTTTTGTTATACCACAGGCTGAGGTACTAAATAATCCTAACCTTGATAAATAAAGTTTAGGTACACATATTTTACTCTAATAAAAAAGTCAGGTCTAATTAATTTAGGTCTGACTTTTTTTATTGCTCAGATTGCCAAATGAATCAGCTTACTATTTACCTTTATTGCTTATTACATAGTTTACTAAGCTATTAAAGAGGTAATAAAACAATCCCTAAACCAACCACTAAAACGATCCCATGTCTAAAGAATATATACAGATAGCCTTCGATTTTGAGAATC
>JBEIIN010000107.1:0-5838 GCA_040380795.1 Sediminibacterium sp.
AATTATAAAATATACATATAAATAAATAAGTAAATTTCTTATTATGTTTTTTCTATTATCTTAGCTATATGAAAATAGTTAGAATAATACTTAGTTTAAGTTTCATTATTTATTTTAATTCTTCTTTTACACAAGGAAAAAAGGTAAATAACCCGTTGCAAGAGCAGGAAATTGCCTTGTTAAATATTATTACATCAGATAGCGTTAACTCCTTAAATTTAAAGTTAAATAGTAGCCTATTTAACTTTGGCCTTGATACCAAAAACTTCAAACATATTGCCCTAATTAAAAAAGGGAAGAATACCTGGATACAACCATCAGGGACAGGCAAATTGTTTAAAATTGAAAAAAATAAAAGCAGTTATGCTTTAATAAGAATTGATTCCACCATTCACTCAGGGGTAAATTACCAATCCTTTACCTTTCAACTAAACGATACTATTTTCCAATATGGTGGATCAGGTTTTTGGAATATGCGTGGTATTATGACCTATTTCAGCCCTCAAACACATGAGTGGGAATTATATCCAAGCAATGCTGTTGTCAATGGCTATGACGACTTTGACAATATCATTAAATATAAGGTTGATACCGCAACCAATAAGCTATACGCTACTAAGTCATTAGCCCATTCCAATATGCCCAGGGATTTCTCATTAAATAATATTGATTCTTGCTTCGAATTTGATTTTGCTAAAAAAACTTGGTCAACTTTAGGTGCTACTAATCCAGCATTAATTAAAACTTTACAATCAGCTACTTATTATAATTATAATATAAACGAAATACTTGTTTTTCAAAACTATCTCGACTATTACTGGATAGACTTTTCTAAAAACGAGTATGGAAAAGTGAAGTCTAATTCGAAGGAAAGAATGAAGCAAGCTTGGTTGAGTTTATATAGCACTAAGGAAACCTACGATGGGCTACAATTCAACTTGGGTAATACTGCCTATTTAGTAAAAATATTATCAGGTAATAAACTTAGTTATGCTACCTACACAATCGATGCTGAAGATTTAGATCGAAGCTCTGTTCAATATGTCTATAAAGTAGAAAACCCCTTCTTACATTTTATCTTTAATAAAGTATTCCCTTTTTTTACACCTAGCGTATCTATCGTGATACTAATTACTTTTGGAATATTTTTCTTGGTATACAGACAGAGAAAGAAAAGAATACCCAAAGAAGTGACGGCACGATTAAATTATAATTTTTATCATTCCCTTTCAGTTATTGAGAAAGAATTATTACAAGTACTGTATTTAAATCATCAGAAAGGAGAATCTATTTCCACCAAGATGATCAATAAAATTATTGGCGTACAGAACAAGGATGTCTTGACGCAAAATAAAAGCCGAAGCGACTACTTTTTAAAAATTAATCAGAAGTATAAACTCTCCACCCAACAGCAATTACCACTTATTGTAAAAACGAGAGACAGCATTGATAAAAGGCAGTATAACTATGGATTAGAACCTAGCTACTTAGTATACTTAAAAAAGATGATTGAATCGTAGAAGGCTTATTTGACGAGTAAGAAATTGTGATAAGAAGAAATTGTGATTAGTAAGTAAATGAGTAATAAATTATACAACGAGTAAACTACAGCCTCTTCTAGCACTTGCATCTATACGACCAAGAACGGTAAAACTACCGTCTTCAAAAACCTCCCCTATATCTTCAGTAGCAATAAAGCTGCAGCTATATATATTAGCAAGGTCAATAATATGCAGCACCCCTCTTCCTATTTCTTGAATAGCAGTAGGGTCTTCCTCCTCTGCCACCATTACCTTCATCCAAGGCGGGCATTTAAATACCCCTTCTTTAATGGAATAGGCCTGGCTTAATAACTCCGTCATTCCATATTCAGAATGAATATGACTTATTCCTAAATGATCCCTTAATAATTGATGCAATTCAGTTCTAGTTAGTTCTTCCTTTCTGCCCTTCATTCCACCCGTTTCAAGCACAATGGTGGACTTTAATTTTTGTGGAAAGGCTATCGCAAAATCGGTTAAAGCAAAACTTACTCCTATAAACCAAACTTTTTGATTTTGTTTTTCTAAATCCTGTAATACTTCATTCAACTTTGTAAAATCATCTAAATAAAAACCACTTTGCGCATGGCCAGAAGCCTTTATTAATTTATCTACCATGTATACCAAAGAAGAATGTTTTCTTTCTAAATAAGAAGGCAGCAATCCAATAATACAATAATTGGAAGGCTTGCCATAAAATAATTCAAACCCCTTTAAGAAACTTGCTTCATACAAACTTATATCTTGTACCCAATGATGACTTTTTACATCCTGTGTAGTACCACTACTTTCAAATAAGTTGACTGGCTTCTCCCCTATGAAAACATCCTGGGTTTTAAAAAAAGAGATAGGCAAAAAAGGAATAGCGCTTGACTTGTTTAATTCCACCCACTGCTTATAAACTGGGTTATACACTGCCTGCCAATTAAAAATTATTTTACTGGTCTTCCAAAATTGATCAGGGGTAAGCTCCCATAACTTATTTGTATCTAAAGGCGGTTGAAGCAAAACGATATCATTTATTTGCACAAAAGTATCAATAAATAATCAAGAAAAAGGGGGTAGAAGGTAAGTTTCAAAATAGCCCAATTAGTGTTATCTTGCAGGAGTCAATTTTAAACACATTTTATGGCAAAATCAAGCACCAAAAAACCAGTGGCAAAGTCTAAAAAAGAATTAATTAGCAAAGCATCTTATCAGTTTTTAACCAACTATATTAACAACCCCTCACCGGTTGGATTTGAAACCAGTGGTCAAAAGATTTGGTTAGAATACCTTACAAAATATGTAGATACTACCTATACCGATGCTTATGGAACTGCAGTGGGTGTGATTAACCCTAACGCCCCTTTCAAAGTAGTGATTGAAGCGCATGCCGATGAGATTAGTTGGTTTGTAAATTATATCAACGACCAAGGTTTAATATATTTAAAAAGAAATGGCGGCGTAGATCATCAAATTGCGCCTTCTATGCGCGTTTGGATACATGGTAAAAAAGGGCCAGTGAAAGCTGTATTTGGATGGCCAGCTATTCATACAAGATTGAGTAACCCTGAACAAAAAGAACCACAACCTAAAGTAGACAACCTAAGCTTGGACTGTGGTGCAAGATCTAAAAAAGAAGTAGAAGCCTTAGGTATTCATATTGGTGCCGTGGTTACTTATCAAGAAGGTATTGATGAATTAGCCAATGATTTTATTATTGGACGTGCCTTTGATAATAGAGTGGGCGGATTTATGATTGCAGAAGTAGCACGCTTATTAAAAGAGAATAAAAAGAAATTACCTTTTGGTTTATATATTGTGAATGCAGTGCAAGAAGAAATTGGCCTACGAGGGGCTGAAATGATTGCGCGTCGTATTAAACCCAATATTGCTATTATCACTGATGTAACGCACGATACGCATACACCTATGATTAATAAAGCCATTGAAGGAGATATTCAATGTGGAAAAGGCCCGTCATTAGCATACGCACCCGCTATTCATAATAAATTATTAGCGATTGTAGAAAACACTGCCAAAGCGAAAAAGATTCCAGTTCAATTTAGAACCTTAAGCAGAAGCACCGGAACCGATACCGATAGTTTTGCATATGCAAACGAAGGTTGTCCTTCCGTTTTAATTTCAATGCCATTAAGATACATGCATACAACAGTTGAAATGATACATAAAAAAGATGTCGTGGATACCATTCAACTCATGTATGAAACGCTTTTAGTTTTGACACCTAAGACCAACTTAAGCTACCTATAATGTCAGCTACCCACTTAAGAATTGCTATCATTGATATGTATGATGGGAATGCCAATGTGGGTATGGAATGTATTCAATTACTTTTAGCACATTGGACTAAGGATAGAAATACTAGCATAGAACAACAAATTTTTAAATTGAGAGACTGCGCTGAAATACCTGATCATAAATTCGACGCATATATTTCTACAGGAGGGCCAGGCTCCCCCAGCGATTCTGAAGGTGAAAAATGGGATACCCTTTATACCCAATGGCTAGATCAAATGCTCAAGTTAGAAAAACCCGTTTTTTTAATTTGTCATAGTTTTCAAATTGCCTGCAGACATTTTAATTTGGGAAAAATTAGCTTAAGAAAATCAAGACAAATAGGTATACTTCCAGTTCATCCTATTGAATACAACAATTTATTTGAGGGATTAGAAGACCCTTTTTATGCTTTAGAAAGTAGATTGTATCAAATTACAGAACCCAATGATGAACTCATAAGTAGTATGGGCGCGCGCATTATAGCTTTAGAAAAAATTAGACCTCAAGTGCCCTTAGAGCGCGCCATTATGGGTATTCAATTTAATGAGCATATGGTAGGTGTGCAATTTCACCCAGAAGGCGAATACCATATTTTATTAGATTATTTTAAAGAAGAGAAAATAAAAAATTCTATTATTGAAGAATTTGGTATTGAAAAATGGGATAGAATGATTGAGCATTTAAATGACTCTAGAAAAATTAAGTCCACATTTGAAGCTATCATTCCTAATTTTTTAGATAAGGCCTTACAAGCAAAGTCATAAAATAAATTTATATGATTGCTTCTATAAGACAAAAATTTAACGCAGCCTTTACGGAGAAAGCCCATCAAAATTATTTAGCTGCCCTAAATACTACTTTCCCAGGTGCATTAGATTTCAGTGTAGCAGAAACCCCTATATTTATTGATAAAGATTTTACAGAAAAAGTATTGGCTACAGGCGACTATGTCAATAAACAAATTCAATCGGCTCATTTTAAGACTATTACTGAGCCTTCCTTAAAAAACCAAGCCTTTTTTCCTAACGAGTCTGCTTTACCAGCATGCATAGTAATGGATTTTGCCCTCGCCCAGAATGAGCATGATGAAATAGTGCCTGCTTTAATTGAGCTGCAAGGTTTCCCTTCTTTATTTTCTTATGAACTACTGCAAGATGAATGTATTCGTAAAACTTATACAATTCCAGCAGGGTATAGCCCTTATTTAAATGGCTATACCAAAGAAACGTACATGCTTCATTTAGAAACTATTTTGAAAGGAGATACATTAATTGATACTAAAAAGAATTTAGATACGAATAATCTAAATATATCCGACTCTACTAAAGATACTCTAAAGCATTCCAATAAACATACCGTATTATTAGAAATACTACCCCATCAGCAAAAAACAAGAATTGATTTTTACTGCACAGAAAAGTATTTTAATATTCCTATTGTATGTATTACTGAAATTTTTGTAGAAGTCAATAATTTATTTTATGAAAGAGCAGGCCAGAAAATTAAAATAGATAGAATTTATAATAGAATTGTACTTGATGAATTAAAGAACCAAACTAAAGAAATACAAGAGAAAGGTGCTTTACTTCAAAATAATTTAGCTATTGAATGGGTCACACACCCTAATCATTTTTTTAGAATTAGTAAATACTTACTTCCTTTTTTAAAGCATGCATATATTCCGCATACCCAATTCGTAGACCAATTAACAGAAATACCTAAATCATTAGAAAAGTATATATTAAAAACCCTATTCTCTTTTGCAGGCCAAGGGGTTATTATAGATATTAGCCCGGGTGATATTGAAAACATAAAAGACCCTTCAGGCTGGATATTACAAGAAAAAGTAAACTACGCCAACTGCATTGAAACACCCACAGGGCCTGCCAAAGCAGAATTAAGACTTTTTTATTTTTGGGATGATGAAAAGCAACAATATATTGCGACCATGAACCTAGCTCGATTAAGCAAAGGAAAAATGATTGGGGTGAATTATAACAAAACTGCCAACTGG
>JBEIIN010000108.1:0-5800 GCA_040380795.1 Sediminibacterium sp.
CTGTGATTCCTTTCGGAGGTGAAAATATTACCAATGATATTAGAATGGGATTAGGCGTATTGAAAAGTCAAGCTGAAGCCATGAAGGTTCAGTTTGGAAGTGCTTTAACAGATGAAGCAAAAGCCAATGCCTATGTAACTATCCCAGGTTTAAAAGGAATGCCCGCTAAAGAAATAAGTGTTAAAAGTTTAGCAGGTATTATTCAAGCAAGAATGAGTGAGATACTTGATTTTGTTACTTACCACTTAAAGCAAGTGGGTATGGATAGCCGCATGTTAAATGGAGGTGTGATTTTAACAGGAGGTGGTTCTCAATTGAAACATTTAATTCAATTAACGGAATATATTACTGGTTTGAATGCAAGAATTGGTTTACCGAACGAGCATTTAGCGCCTAATCATATTGAAGAATTAAAAAAACCAATGTATTCAACATGTATTGGTTTAATCTTAAAAGGATATAACGATTACGAGCAAAATTATAAAGTATTTACAGAGACCTTTAAGAAGGTAGAAGTACCTAAGTCTTTAACTGTAAATAATACAGGATCTGCCAATGGTTTAACAAGCCAAAGAGTAGAAGCGAAGCCAGTTGCCACTACTTTAACGCCAGAACAAATCGAGAAAAGAAAGAGCAAATTCTGGGATCGATTCAAGAACAATCTTATTGAAATATTCAGTGAGGAAGATGACAAATTATTGCCATAATATTTACCCACATTATGGTTATAAAAAATCAATAGAATAAAATCTAAAAAAGGTAATTTCGATATAACTAACTAAGAACGAACCATCTAACTAACCCATCTAAACACAAAAAAATGATTCAATTTGACTTGCCAAAGCAAAAATCATCCATCATCAAGGTCCTCGGCGTAGGCGGCGGTGGAAGCAATGCTGTCAACTTTATGTTTAATCAGAATATTGAAGGCGTTGATTTCATTATCTGCAACACCGATTCTAAAGCGATTGAGCAAAGTACAGTGCCCAATAAAATTCAGTTAGGACCACATTTGACACAAGGTTTAGGGGCAGGTGCCGATCCTTCAGTAGGCAAGTTAGCAACAGAAGAATCTTTAGACGAGATTAGAAAAATATTAGAAGTCAATACCCGTATGGCATTTATTACAGTGGGTATGGGCGGTGGAACTGGAACAGGTGGTGCTCCCATTATTGCAAAAATTTGTAAAGATTTAGGCATATTAACAGTGGGTATCGTAACTACTCCTTTTGGATTTGAAGGACCACGCAGACAAGCACAAGCAGAAGAGGGTATTAAGCAATTAAAACCTTTAGTCGATACATTATTAGTTATATCAAACGATAAATTACGTGTTCAATATGGTAATTTAAAAATGAAAGAGGCTTTCACTAAGGCTGATAACGTTTTAGCTACTGCAGCAAAATGTATCACCGATGTTATTAATAGCCGCGGTCATATTATTGTAGATTTTGCAGATGTATGTACAGTAATGAAAAATGGCGGCGTGGCTATTTTAGGAAAAGCAGAAGTAGAAGGAGAGAATAGAGCACAAAGAGCTATTGAAGAAGCCTTGAATTCGCCTTTATTGAATGACAATGATATTAGAGGTGCAAAATGGATCTTATTAAATATTAATAGTGCAGAAGGAGATTATGAGTGTTCAATGGATGAATTAGAAACCATTAATAATTATTTACGCGAGCGTACTGGAGAAAATTCTGATGTAATTATGGGTATGGGCTATGATTCAACATTAGGACAAAAATTAGGTATAACCCTTATTGCAACTGGTTTTGAACATAAGGACCCATTCCAAAAGCAAACACCAAAAAAAGCTGAGGCTCCTGTTGAAGAAAAAATTGTAATGACATTGGTTTCTGAAGAAGCCAACAATGATACAAGTAATTTAATGACTGCGCCTACAGAACTGGTAGCGGAAACTCCAACAGAAGAGCCAAAAATAGAAGAGCCTACAATAGGTGACAGTTATTTTACTTTAGGAGATGAAGCGGTAGAAACCATTGAGGAAGTAGTTGAAGATGTAATGAGTGTGCACGAAGTAGATGAAATTTCAGAAAAAGAATACGAGGCTGAAATAGATGCACAAATTAGTATTGCAGCAAATGAAGTAATGGAAGAAATGGTAAGTCAACCTATCGTTTTTGAAATCAATGATGTATATGAGGGAGAAGATCTAGAAGAAGAGGAAGAAGTAATGAATGAAGTTGAAGAAGAAGTGATAGTGGCAAGTTTTCAAGAAGAAGACTTGGAAGAAGAGTTAGAACTGATTGCAGAAGAGCAAGTAGAAGAACAATTAGAAGAGGAAGTGATTGTAAGCGAATTACAAACACCAGTGGCTGAAACGAATCATTTTATTTTAACAAAGCCTACTAATATTTATGCAGAGCATACTGAAGAAGAGCCATCAATAGAAGAGATAGAGGAAATGCCAGTCATTGAAGAGATGGAAGAATTTGAAGAAATGGAAGAAGAAGAAATGGTGGAGATGGAAGAGATGGAAGAAATGGAAGAAATGGTTATGCAAGATGATTTAGCTGTTACGATGCAAGAAATAGTAGAAGAAGAAATAGTAGAAGAAGAATTAGTAGAGGAAGAAATAGTTGAGGAAACTATGGTAGAGCAATTATCACCAGAGATGGTAGAAGAGGAAATTGTACAAGAGGAGTTAATAGAGGAAGAATTTGTAGAAGTAGCTGAGATAACCATGCAAACAGCTCCAGTTCAAGAGCCTGTTGTATATGAAAGCTCATTTAGAATGGAAGAAGAGCCTACTATGCAATTGGTGATGAGAGAGGAGTCTTCCTTTAATACTAATCAAAATAATGCAAAGCAACACTCTTCTTCATTTGATATGCCAATGGATGATGCAGAAGAACAAAGAAGAAAAGTAGCTGAACGTATCCAGAAATTAAGAAACTTATCTTTCAATATCAACAATGCATCCGATCCAAATAATGAATTTGATGCAGTGCCTGCTTATGTAAGAAGAAATTTAGATTTGTTTGGCAATACCATGGCCTCTGTAGAAAACTATTACAGTAAGTATACAGTAGAAAAAGATGAGCATAACCAAACACAAATATCTACCATTAATACTTTTTTAGACGGTAAAAAACCAGATTAAATTTGTTTTTTGTGTACAGTTGATTTTAGTTGTAACCCCGTTCCGATTTATCGGAGCGGGGTTTTTTGTTGTCAATTTTGATGTACTTTTATACCATGCAAACAGTACTTATTACAGGCGGAACAGGAATGATTGGCCAGGCATTGGCTAAACAGTTACTAGCTAATGGCTATGATGTAATAATACTATCCAGAAATCCTAAAAGGTCAAGTAGGCAGCATTTAACTTATGCAAAATGGGATATTGAAAAAGGAGAACTAGATGAATATGCTTTAGTAAATAAAAATATAATTGTGCACTTAGCAGGAGAAGGTGTGGCCGATAAAAGATGGTCAGAGAAAAGAAAGCAAGCCATTGTAGATAGTAGGGTGCAGTCGGGTAATTTATTAGTAAAGGCATTAAGTGAAAATAAACACCAGGTAAAAACATTTATTGCAGCTTCTGCTATTGGTTGGTATGGTCCAGATACAGCAAAAAGTTTGGAAGAAGGTTTTGTAGAAACCGATGCCCCTGATGATTCTTATTTAGGTAATACTTGTCAGTTATGGGAGCAGAGTACGGAAGCCATAGGGGGCATGGGTATAAGACTAGTAAGACTCAGAATTGGAATTGTATTTAATAAAAAAGGGGGAGCGCTGGCTGAATTTTTAAAGCCTGCCAAATTTGCTTTAGCTACCATACTTGGCAATGGTAAACAAATAGTAAGTTGGATACATCATCATGACTTATGTAAAATGATTCAATATGCAATGGAGACCCCTGCTTTGCAAGGCGTGTATAATGCAGTGGCACCGAATCCGGTGACGCATAAAAAATTAGTATTAACCATTGCTAAAAATACTTATCCAATTTATTTCCCTTCTTTTGTACCCTCGTTTATTCTTAAAATAATGTTGGGAGAAATGAGTATTGAAGTATTGAAAAGCACGAAAGTGAGTGCGCAAAAAATACAGGATGCTGGTTTTGTATTTGATTATCCCAATGTAGAAGAAGCCATTATTGACTTAATTAAGTAATAATTTCTGTTATAAAAAACCAAATGAAGTTGAGTCATTAAGAGTTACTAATTCTATAATGGGTAAGTTCTAATTTCTTATAGGACGTCCAGAAGTAATTACCGATTGTATTCTTTCCAAAGTTTTCTTCTGTCCACATAAACTTAAGAAGGCTTCTCTTTCTAAATCAAGTAAGTATTGCTCGTTGACTAGAGTCGGTTCACTTAAATCGCCACCACACATTACATAGGCTAATTTTTTAGCGACTAATGCATCGTGATCAGTTGCATAACCTGCTCTCCACATTCCATTAATACCTGCGTAAAGTGCACCTAGGCCTGCTTTTCCAAGTACTTTAATATCTTTTCTTTGTTGTGGTTGTGTATAGCCAGCTTTAAATAATTGTAATGCTTGTTCTTTTGCATTGGCAATGCGGCGTGATTGATTGAGTACAATAAAGTCTTGTCCTTTTCTTAAAATACCCATATCCATAGCTTCACTTGCGGAAGTAGCTACCTTGGCAGTAGCAATATTCATAAATCTTTTATTTAGGGTAATGGTTTCTGGTTCGTCTGCATGCATTTCATCAGAAGCGCGTAAAACAAATTCTTTAGTACCGCCGCCACCTGGAATAACACCAATACCTAATTCCACTAATCCTACATAGGTTTCTGCTGCAGCACAAATACTGTCGGCATGTAAATTCATTTCACATCCACCCCCTAAGCAAAGCCCGTGTGGAGCAACCACTACAGGAATAGAAGAGTAGCGCACACGCATCATTGTATTTTGGAAAGTACGAATGGCCATATCTAATTCTTCATAGTCTTGTTCAATGGCTAACATAAATATCATACCTACATTCGCACCTGCACTAAATAAATTACTATCGTTGGCAATGACTAGTCCATTATATTTTTCTTCAGCAAGCGCAATAGATTTATTTAATCCTTCTAATACTTCTCCTCCAATGCTATTCATTTTGGTATTCCAACTAAAACCTGCAACACCATCTCCAATATCTACTAAATGACAAGCACTATTTTTCCAAATGGTTTTTTCTTGGAAGTCAGATAAAATAATAAATGAATCGGCGCCTGGTATTAATTTATAGGCTTCAGTTGCTACATCATAATAATGACGTTTGCCGTCTTGTACTTTATAGAAGCTTAATCCTTTTTGAGACATCTTCTCTACCCAGGCTGCCACTGCGTATCCGCCTGCTTTCATATCGGTAATAACCGTTGCAATATCAAGTGCATCCCATGTTTCAAAAGCACCAATCTCCCAACCAAAACCTGCTTTTAAGGCGTCGTCTAAGCGGTATAATTCATCACTAATTTCTGGAATTCTATGACTTACATAAGAGAATAATGCAAAATGAAACTGTCTTACAAATTCACCCACTTTGTCTTTAGCTTGGTATAAAGATTTTATTCTGCCTGGTAAACTTTCAATGGCTTTAGCGGCGCCAATAGATGCCATTTTAGTTTTTACGCGTGGCTCGTATTCAAAAGTTTTTAAATTCAGTGTTAATATTTCTTTAGAAGTAGCTGTTTTAATTTTCTTAAAAAATCCTTGGCCAGTTTTATCACCCAACCAATTTTGCGCCACCATCTTTTCTAACCAAGGTGGTAAAGTAAATATATGTTTAGCTTCATCATTCGGACAATTCGCC